>JBEEMV010000209.1:0-25592 GCA_041192505.1 Bacteroidota bacterium | reverse complement strand
CAATTGGGTTGGTAAATATTTTTTTGCCCAATCCACAATTAATGTTTCGGTTTCGATGGCAGTATAATGTATGTTTTTTTTATTTTGAATGCTGTATAATATCTTCGAAATGCTGCCCATTCCCATTCCCACAATCAAACAAGATTCAACATTATTTAATCGGCGTTTAATTTTATTTAAAGCAAATGAAAATGGGTAATACAAATCTTCCCATGAGTATACAGCCTTATCGGTGGCTAATTGCAGCCTATTATTTACTAATAATAATTCAAGTGATGAATGTTTACCCATGCCTTTTTCTAACACAATTGGATAAACATAGCTGATGTATTTTTGCCATTTGCTAATCATCTACTATGATTTTTTAAGGGTTGCAACAAATACTCTAAACCATTCATTTTTATTTCTAAAATAGTTTGCAACAAGGCGCCCATTTCACCTTTCGGAAAGCCTTTGCGTTGAAACCATTCTAAATAATTTACAGGCAAATCGCATAGTAATCGCCCTTTGTATTTACCAAATGGCATTGGCATTTTTACCAATTTTAATAACAAATCTGAATTGGGTAAATTAACTTCTTCCATTTTAATCTTCGTCGTAAAAATCTATTAATGCACCAAAATAATATACATCCCAACCTTCCGAAATATCTGGAAATGCTTCGTCGGGAATATTGGTATGATGTAGCTCAACCGATGTACCTTTTTTTGCAACATGCAACTTAATAGTTACTATCGATTCAGCATCTTGTTCGCCAAAATACCATTCTTGCACAATTTTTTTATTGGTTTCAAATTCAATATTTCGCCCAACAATATTTTCATCCCATAACGAAAATTCGGAATTGGGTTCGGTGCTCATTTCGGCTACATCACCTGTCCAGAGCTGAATGGTAGCAGGATTGGTTAATGCTAAATAAACATCTTCGGGCGCTGCCGATATTTCGTAATACTTTTTAAAATCTTTCATTTTTAATTATAAATAATAGCACAAAAGTAAGCATAAGTTTTTGATGAAAAAGATATGAATAAAGCCGCTTTTTAGTTTGTTAATTCATTTCCAACTTATTACATTTGCAACTCTTTTTAAAAATCAGAAATTAAAAAAATATGCCTCCAATAAAATTCAGCCAGGATACTTACTTGTATTGGTACGAGTTGATGCAGCGTATGAGAAAATTTGAAGATAAGGCTGGTCAGCTTTATGGAATGCAGAAAATTAGAGGCTTTTGTCATTTATATATTGGGCAAGAAGCTGTAGCGGCTGGTATTATGAGTGCTATCAGACCTGATGATGCAATTATTACAGCATACAGAGATCATGCTTTAGCTTTAGCAAAAGGCATTAGCGCTAATGCTTGTATGGCAGAATTATATGGCAAAGCCACGGGATGCAGTAAGGGAAAAGGTGGTAGTATGCACTTCTTTTCTGCCGAGCATAAATTTTTTGGTGGGCATGGTATTGTGGGTGCTCAAATTGGTACAGGTGCAGGTATTGCATTTGCTGAACAATATAACGGAACGGATAATGTTTGTATTACTATGTTTGGTGATGGTGCTGCCCGTCAGGGTATTTTGCACGAAGCATTTAACCAAGCCATGTTATGGAAATTGCCTGTAATATTTATTTGCGAAAACAATGAATATGCAATGGGTACTTCGGTTGAAAGAACAAGTAATGTACATGATATTGTAAAATTAGGATTGGCTTACGATATGCCTTCGGCACAAGTAAATGGTATGAGCCCTGAAGATGTACATGAAGCCATTGAATTAGCAGTTGATAGAGCCAGAAAAGGTGATGGTCCTACATTTTTAGAAATAAAAACATATAGATATAAAGGGCATTCGATGAGTGATCCAGCAAAATATCGTAGTAAAGAAGAAGTAGAAGAATATAAATCTAAAGACCCAATTGAGCAAATTAGAAAATTGATTTTAGAAAAAAATTATGCTACCGAATCGCAATTAGATGAAATTGATAATGGAATAAAATTGGAGATAGAAGAAAGTGTAAAATTTGCCGAAGAATCTCCATTCCCTGATGATGATGAGTTATTAAAAGATATTTATGCACAGCATGATTATCCATTTATAACCAACTAAAATTAAAATTTAATTATTACATAAAATAAATAAACCAACCAAAAAAAATGGCTGACAATCAAGAAAAAGGAATTACTGACGTAGAAGCAAGTGTATTAAATACGTATTCAAAAGCTGAACATTATTTAATGAACAACAAACAAATGGTTACCTATGTTGGTACTGGTTTGTTAGTAATAGTATTAGGTATTATTGGTTTTATGTGGTGGAAAGGCAATCGTGAAAAAGATGCACAAGCAAAAATGTATCAAGCTCAATTATGGTTTGAAGCCGATTCATTTAAATTGGCGATGAATGGCGATGCAGCTCATTATGGTTTCAAAAAAATAAAAGATAAATTTGGAATGACCAAAGCATCAAACCTTTGTAATTATTATTTAGGCGTTTGTTATTTAAGAACAGGCGAACCAAAACAAGCATTGGATTATTTAAAATCATTTAGCAGCAGCGAAGAAATAGCTCAAAGTCAGGCTTATAGCATGACGGGTGATGCTTATGCTGAAACTAATGATATGAAATCAGCTATTGAATATTACAATAAAGCTGCTAAGAATGTAGACAATGAAATGTTCACTCCTTTTTACTTATTAAAAGCTGGTATGGCAATGGAGCATGAAAATAATTTTAAAGAAGCAAAAGAAGCTTATCAAAAAATAAAAGATGATTATCCTACATCGCAAGTAGGTAGAATGGCGGCTGCGTATATTGCCCGTTGCGAAGCACATCAATAATCTATCTTCGAACATAAAAAAAGCGACCATTCCTAATTGAAATGGTCGCTTTTTTTATGTCGAACAGAATAGAAAAAAGTACAATTCTTGTGTTGCTTTTCGTAATTACAATATATTTGAACTTTAAAAATAATAGCATGATTAAAACACTCATCAATCAAATATTTGAAATTGAAAACAAATTAAAACAAGAAAATTTAGACGAAAAATTTGAACGCAATTTTAATCGCATCAAACAAGCATTTGAAGATGAAGGTTATACTTACCACAACCCTATTGGCGAAAAATATAACGAAACAAGAACCGATTGCGAAGCATCAATAAGTGGCAATTTAGGAAGCAATTTAAAAATTGTACAAGTTATAAAACCCATTATTCATAAGCTTGTAAACGGCAATGCTACTATTGTTCAGAAAGGAATTGTAATAGTTGAAAACATTTAAAATTAATTATGCAAGCAGTAAAATACGGTATTGATTTAGGCACCACCAACTCGTTAATTGCAAAATTTGACAACGGACAAATAACCGTTTTTAAAAATCCGAATGGGCATAAAGAAACCTTACCAAGTGTGGTGGCTTTTAGAAACAATAGAATAATTATTGGTGATAAAGCAAGAGAACTTTTACAAAAAGATTCGGTGCATGTGTTTGGCGGTTTCAAACGCAAAATGGGCACTGATGAAAAATATTATGTAGTTAGTTTAGATGAAAACGTATCGCCAATTCAGCTGTCGAGTTATGTTTTAAAAGAGCTTCAAAATTTTATACAAAGTGGCGAAATATGTAAAGCTGCTGTAATCACTATTCCTGCTTCATTTAATACAGTGCAAAGCAGCGCCACAAAAAAAGCTGGCGAAGAAGCTGGACTTGAAACCGTATATCTTTTACAAGAACCTATTGCGGCAAGCTTAGCTTATTTTAATAATTCTACCGAACAAATAAATGAAAGTGGAAGCTGGTTGGTGTATGATTTAGGTGGTGGCACATTTGATGTGGCATTGGTAAATATTAATAATGGCGAATTAAAAATAGCCGACCACGAAGGCAATAATTTTTTAGGCGGAATGGATTTCGATCAAGCCATTGTTGAAAAATTAATTATCCCTAAAATAATTGAACAGACTGGCTTTGAAGCTTTGGCTGATGAAATAAAAGTGAAATATGGCAAACACGAAAAATTGTATTATTTGCTATTATACATTGCCGAAGAAGCCAAAAAGAATTTATCACATCAACCCGAAACGGATATTGAATTTAGTGCCGAAATAGATTTCAAAAATTATGATTTTTATTTCAGTATAAATAGAAAAGATTTTGATGAAATAATTGCTCCGTATATACAAGATACCATCAATTTTATTCAACAAATTGTAGCTCGAAATAATGTAGCATCTAATGCCATACAACAAATTATTTTGGTGGGAGGCAGCACCTATATTCCGTATGTAAGGGAAGAATTATGTAAGCAAACTGGCATTGCTGTAAATACTACCATCGACCCTACAACTGCTGTGGCAGTAGGCGCTGCGTACTATGCAGCCAACAAATATTACGAGCCAAAAGATTCGGGAATATATGTAAGTAATGATGGACAAATTATTGCTTATAACCAAGATGAGGAATTAGATTTTAATCCCTATTCATCAACCAAAGTAATTACATCTTACAATAAAACTACCCATGATATGGAGGAAGTTTTGATTGTACGAATTGATGGATATGCAGAAAATTTGCACTATCGTATTACCCGAAATGATGGTGGATACGATAGCGGAATGGTAAAAGCTGCAACAAAATTTACAGAATTTTTACCCTTACAAAAAAAAGTGGCGAATCAATTTGTGATGAAATTTTTTACTGAAAAAAATATCGAAATAGTTTCGTTGCTGCAACAAATTGAAATTACAAATGGCTTGTTTAGTATTGATGGACAGCCTTTGCCAAAAGATATTTGTATTGAAATTGATGATACCGAAAACAAAACAACCAAGCTGCAAGCGGTGTTTGAACGCAATAGTATTTTGCCACAGAAAAAAAATATCTATCGTGAAATATCACGAACAATAACAAAAGGCTCGGCAGAAAATATTGTAATTAATATTTTAGAAGGCGATAGAAATGCCCGTGCTATTTCTAATTTGCCTATTGGTGTAATCGAAATTAATGGTAAAGATTTAACATCGGATTTATTAAAAGGCTCGGATATTGAAATACAAATGTACATTTCCGAATCGAGAGAACTTACCGTAGAAGTGTTGCTGGTTATGACAAATCAGAAATTTAAAAATGTATTTTCAATTTCAGAATCAACCATAAATATTGCACGATTAAAAGAACAATATCAATTTTTAGAAACAGAATTGAATAATGCTGTTCGTGAAATGCAATTTAACGAAAATGATATTTGGCAAATACAAACTGAAGCTTTGCTACATAATTTGCAAGTACATAAAGCCGATATTGAAAAAATAAAACCAACTGATAACAGCGATAAAAAATATTACATAGCCGAAACGATTAGAAACATTTCGCAAGAATTTGATAAGATTGGTGGCAACGATAGATTGAACAGTTTGCAAAAAGAATATTTTGATTTGAAAGATTATACCGAAGAAATTATAAAAAGTATAGACCATAACAAAGAAACGCTGCTAAAGCGCTACACAGCATTACAACGCAATGAAGTAATGGTTTTAAAAGTAAAAAATCCATCAATTATTAAAAATTATACGCAGCAATTAAATGAATTGGCTTGGGATATTTTATATAATACCAACTCATTTTTAATTGGTAAATTTTTCGAATTTAAAGAATATGATGCCAGCCAATTTAAAAATTATAATGCTGTAAAAATATTATTTACACAAGCCGAAAAAGCTTTAGAGAAAGAAAGTTTTGCCGAATTTAGAGACCAAGTTCATACCATTGCTCGATTAAGAAATATACCAAAAGAGAATTACAATAATACTAATTTTAAAGGCACAGGCATAGGTTAAATGCATACCAATAGCCCATACGACTGTTTAATTATCTGCAAATTTCGCCGTAGTTAGTTTTTCCACCGCAGGTATTCGGAACATGAGAAAGATTGCTCCTCTGGAGCTTTTGTTATTGTTGGGTTGGTGTTACTATTAACAGGTTGTGCCTACGGCACTTTAATACAAAGTGGTTTTGCTCCTTTAGGAGCTTACTATTAATAGCAAAATGAATAGGCATAAACCCAAAAAGCTCCATAGGAGCGACCTTTTTTAATTTCTACCGAAAGCCTATAGTATCATCATCACCAAAGTATTATTTTATTGTATTCTATTACCAAATATACTTTATTGAAAATAAAAAATGCTTTTGAAATTACTTTTTTTGAACTACTATTTAATTAAACAATTTAGAGATGAGTGGGAACACTCATCTCGGCATAATCCATATTACCACCCATAATCAACTTTTGCAGAATCACCTTTTAGTGGAACATATCGTAATCTAATATCGAAAAGATTATCCTGTAAATTCATATTTTCAATTTCAAGAAATCTTATTCTTTTTTTCAAATAAATGATTTTATTTTCTAAACTATCAATAGTATCATTTTCATTAATCAGTTTTATTTTATGAGCAATAAAAATATTTTGGTAGCCACTACAACCAACTAATATAATTAGCGAAATAATAATAAATATTTTTTTCATAAATCTAATCATTACAATTTTTCCGCCGTGGTTAGTGTCCCCACACACCACTGTATTATTTTATTGTATTCAATCACCCAAAATACTTTATTGAAAATAAAAAATGTTGATGAAATTATTTTGCTGACCTCACTTCCAAAAAGAGAAATGGTTGGTCTATTTGCATTTTCATTTCGTTGCAATTAGTTCTCCCTTTTCAACTTTTTCTTTTCGTTTTTCTCCAATTTCAAATGTTTGGCATTTTGCGGTGTTACAATTTTCTTGTTGGTTTTAGCTTCAATTTGTTTTCGGGTATTGCCTGCAATATTGCCACCTTCAAAAGCAATTTTGCTGGTTTCTTCAAAATTTTTCGGTTGTTTTTGTTTGCTAATTTCGGTAGTGGTGGCTTCTGCCAACATGTTTAACACCAATTCTAAATTGGTCATGTTATCACGTAGGTTTTCTTTCTTTAAATTTTTCAGTTGTTTATATTGTTTTACAGTGTTGCCACTCCAGGCTTTGGTAATAATATCGGTAAGCGTTGCAAATTGCTGTCCTTTTTGCACTCCTCGTTTTTCCCATTCATCAGTTAAATCTTTTCTTACTTCAATACTTTTTAGTCGTTGGTTAATCCATTCTTTGCTATAACCCAGATTGAAATAATTCTGCATGGCTCTATCAATGCTCAATTCAGGGTCTTGCATTTCTTCCATGCGCTCATAACCTACCTTAGCTAACCATTGCTTAAATGGTTCGGCTTTTGGCGAAGGAATAGATTGAATCAAACGCAATAATTGTTCAGAATCGGCAACATCGGTTGCTCTCATTTTCCCATCTTCGGCTTCCATTTTCAACTGTCCGATTTTTTCGGACAGTTGACTTCCTTCTTTAGTAAGCTTGGTTTTCAAGTCGCTCCAATACTTTCTTGGTCTATCGCTTTCGGTTAAAATTTCTATCACATCAACAACTGAAAAATACCATTTTTCTTCATCGGCATTCCAAGCCGAACGAACTTTTTTGTTTTCAAACAATTTTATATTACTCATAAATTTTAGTTGATTTCCGCTGTAGTTAATATCCACTCACCACTATATTATTTTATTGTATTCAATCACCAAATATACTTTATTGAAAATAAAAAATGCTTTTTGAATTTATTTTCAAAAACTACTTTTATGGAAATAATTTAGATATGAGTGAGTACTTTTATCTCATCGAAAAATTCATAACAATACTAATATTAAAGGCATAGGCTAAATGCAATACCAATCGCCCATACGACTGTTTAAGCAGCTACAAATTTCAAATGAAATTTTAAATGATGCATCGCAATTGCAAAAACTTAAAAAATTATTGCTTGCCGAATTTGCTATTGCTGAAAATGGAATTATAAAAGTGGATGGATTTAATTATGATAAAAATGAATTATTAAATGAGGTTGATAAATCGGATTTTAATTCAAGATTAATTTTTCATCAACAGATTTGGAATGAAAAATCGTTATTAAAACTATTAGAGAAAAATAGATTTGATAAATATTTTAAGCAATATTATTTATGGAAAGATTTTAAAAACGAAAGTGCATTTGTAGATTTTGTTTCGCCCTATTTTGCTACTTCATTTAATCAAGTTTGTAAAAATATTTTTGATGAAATAGATTTTATAACCATGCCTCAATGGCTTGATTATATTGATTTTATTAAAATTGATGATTACGAAAATGCATTTGCAAACATTCGAAATTATTTGCAAAGCAGAGTGAAAATATTTAAGAATATAAACGTTGAGCAAATAAAAAAAGATTCGGATTTTGCTTATTGGGCTTCTTTAAATTGGGCTGATACCATCAATAAATTGCCCGAAGCATTGAATGAATCTATTGAACAATTTATTAATGCAGGAATAAATTTTACGGTAAATTGTTATAAAAAAAATACCAAATTGGCTCTGCAAATTAATCATCAATTAATACTTACAAAAAAATGGAATGATAAGCAACGTGATATATTGATTAACAATCATGAGCATTTTAAAAATTATAGAGTTGAACAAATCAACAATACTTACAACATTACTGATAGATTTATTTTTAATCCAATTGAAAATTTTGCAGAAAAAATTTCAATTAAACTTACAAAAAAGGAAGTTGGTTTTGTTTTTAGATTAATTAAAAACTTAATTTACTTCGCTATAATTATGTTGTTAATTTTAGCCTTCGCCACATTTTTTATTATTAAGGAAGAATTTGAATAATGTACCAATCTCCTATCCGATTATACCACCATTTGAATATTGCCGATAATTTATTATCGGATGCATCGCAATTATCAAAAACAAAAAAATTAATTAATGCTGAATTTGCCATTGCCGAAAATGGAATTATCAGCATTGAAAATATTGATTATAACAAAGCTGATATTGTAGGCGAATTGGATAATGAAAATTTTAATGCCACCTATTTAATTCATCAACAGGTTTGGAATTGCCCATCGTTGCTACATTTTATGGAAAATGCCGAATATAAAGTAGCCATTGTAAAATATGATGAATGGAGAGAGATTTTGAACAACGAAACATTTAAAGAATATTTTGCTACTGATTTTGCAATGGCATTTAATAAATGCAGCAGCCAATATATTTATGAATTTAATTTTTATATGTTGGGCGAAATGATGAAAGTGGGCATTTTTATTAATGACGAACATTTTGATGTAGCCTTTCAAAACATGCGTTTGTTTTTAGATTCGGGTACAAAACTTTTTAAAAACACGAACAAAGAAAACTGCACCACCAACCCCGATTTTGAAAGATGGGTGTATAACGATTTCGGAAAATTTGTTTCGAAATTGCCATACGGATTTTCCGA
This sequence comes from Bacteroidota bacterium, assembly GCA_041192505.1. Taxonomy (GTDB): domain Bacteria; phylum Bacteroidota; class Bacteroidia; order Chitinophagales; family CAIODY01; genus CAIODY01. The sequence continues at coordinate 16,223 of JBEEMV010000209.1, read as the reverse complement.
AAACATTAATTCATTTGCAGTTGCTGGTATTAATTTAACTGTTGAATTACAAAAATTAAAACGAAATTATTCAACCCGAATTAGCCAACAACTTACGTATTTGTTAGATGTTGTACAGCCCGAATATGCTGATTTAATCAAGAAAAATCATGATGTGTTTATTGGCAATGAAAAAGCAACTAAAAGCTGGTTTCCAAAATCATTGCGATTAGGAATATTTTCCATTATTATTGCAATAAGAGCAATTAGTAGCTTTTTTTCAAATGATTCAACACCACAATATAAATTAGATAATTTACATCCAACTGCAATTTCTATTGATTCACTTTCGAACGACACAATCAAAAATCAATTGAAAAAAACTATTCAAGAAGCCGCAATAAATGATTCTATTATTAAAAGCAAAACGATTGGAAAAATTGATACTACTACTTTTAAAAATCATTAAATGAATTGTACGGTTTTAAAACTACACAATTGGCAATAGATTATGTTAGTTTTGAGAAAGGTGCAACTTTTTACAAACCAATTTGTTTTTACTATGAAATTAATTACAGCGTATTACCTTTGCGCCCTTACATAATATAAATATCAATGATTTTACATTTAAAAAATACAGTTACCGAACCTCATGCATTAGCTATTGCACACGATAATAAAGGTGTTGCATTTTATGAAGATGGAAGATTTATAGTAGTTACTACATCAAAAGATAATAAGCCAAAATTAGAAGATAAGGAATTTGTAGAGGAGTATTTTACGATGGAATCGGATATGCAATTGGCAAGCAAAAAATATAAAGACATTGTAAGAAGTGTAAAATGGAATGGTGTTGAAATTGGTGGTAAAGGCTATTATACTGCTATGATGGCTGGGCCTTGTGCTGTTGAAAACGAAAAGCAAATAATGAAAAGTGCTGAATTTATTGCTTCGTTGGGTATCAAAACATTTAGAGCTGGTGCTTATAAACCCCGTACATCGCCTTATACTTTTCAAGGATTAGGACAAGAAGGATTAGAATTATTGGCCGAAGTACGGCGCAAATATGGCTTAAGTATCATTACCGAAGTAAAAAATCTTAGCCATGCCAAGCAAGTAATTGAAACTGCCGATATTATTCAGATTGGAGCAAAAGCAATGTACGATGTATCAGTATTAGAAATGTGTGGCGAAAGCGGAAAACCAATTTTAATTAAACGTGGCTTTGGTACTACATTGCAAGAGTTTGTTCAAGCTGCCGAGTTTGTATTATGCAAAGGCAATCCTAATGTAATTTTATGCGAAAGAGGCATTAGAACTTTTGAAACTAAAACTCGTTTTACTTTCGATTTATGTGGTGCAGCGTATTTAAAACATCATACTAATCTTCCAATTGTGTTAGATCCAAGCCATGCAATGGGCTACGATTATGGCGTACCCGATTTAGCAAAGGCATCAATAGCTTTTGGCTGCGATGGATTATTGATTGAAGTACACCCAACACCAAAACAAGCTTGGAGCGATGCTTCGCAACAATTAGATTTTGATACTTTCAGAAAATTAATGACCGATTTGCAAATAGTTGGTGGAGCTGTTGGAAAAAAAATAGTTTAATACTTAATAAATTTTGAAGCAATTGTTTCCGCTTTATCATTTATTATTTTGATAAAATAAATTCCGCTAGATAGGTTAGAAATATCTATCCTCACTATGTTTTTGTCTTTCGCATCTATTGGGCATACAATTAACTGCCCAAGTATATCATACACTTCAATTGTTTTTACCAGTAGCTCATTATGCCATACAACAATTGATTCGGTAGCTGGATTAGGAAATAAAATTATATTTTTAGTTTTAGTACCTACCTGATTTATTCCATTTGCAAATCCAGGATCAAAACTGCCTATTTGCGATATATTTAATGTGTCGGGATCTAACCAATATTGCAACTGCATATAACTTAGTGTATCATCTGCCCACGAAACTGACAATTTACCATAGTAATCATTTTTATCCGAATCATCGCAACCACAAGCAGATGGCCCACCAAACAATTGCCCTACAATTTCATGGTTTTTATTAAACAAAGGCGAACCACTACTGCCAGGTTCGGTAAGTCCATTATCCCAATGTCCAATTTTCCAACACTTAGCAGTATATGCATCAAAGTAGCTCGAATCCTGACATTTATTATTTGCAAAACTAATTTTTTTAATATCGCCTTCGGGATGATGAATACAAACTACAGAATCGGGAATTGAATCGGTAGCATTCCACCCTGCAAAATAAGGGCGATACCACATCGGTATTTTTTGTTTTAATTTTAGTAAACTAAAATCACTTTTTTTATTTCCAGCCAACATGGTAGCACCAACAATTGATTGATTGAAATTTCCATTAATACTATTACAATTGGGGCTTTCGTAATTAAAAATAAATACCCATGATAACAACGCTGAACTATTAGTGTTTTTAGTGCAATGATATGCTGTTAAAAAAAAAGGTGTAGTATCCTGCAAAGCATTGTTTAATAAAGCACCAGTACAAAAGCCCGAACCACCCACCACAATCATTCCTACAGCTCGTTTTTCTTTTTGCCAATTATTACCAATTGGGCAATTTACATTGTTTTCGCAACTACCACTTGAACCAAAGCTGGTTGAATTCTTTAACCCAAAAGTTCTATAACCGTGTACAATATTTGAAATGGTAAAAGTGCTTTTTTCGGAAATATTATTGGGTTCAAAATATTCAACAATCATTTCATCGCCTGTTAAAATAGATGATGCCATTATTTTTTCATCCATATTATTTGAAGCATCATAAGGTCCTAAAACTGCTCCATTTTTTTGATTATACAAATAGATAAAACTGCCTTCGGCTAAATGGTAATTTGAAAATTGAATATTAATTGATTCGGCATTTTTGCAAATTATTTTTAATTGCCATAATTTACTTCCATCGGGTAATGTTTGCCAAGTTCCGTTTGTTTCGGGCGAAATATTGGCTGCCATTTTATAGCCAAATCGCCAAGGAATTGATTTAATATTTGCTGTTAAACTATCTTCAATTCTTAATTGCTGATAAGGAATGTTGGGCATTTCAATACTGCTGGCAATATCTGAATACAAATTATTCTGAATACCAACAGGTGTTTGCGCCCAAACATCTAAACAGAAAACAGAAAAAATTACAATGAAAAAATATTTAAACATATTTTAAAATATATGGGTAAAGTTAAATAAATAATAAGCATAAAAAAAGCTACAACGTAAATTGTAGCTTTTATGTTTTATTTATTTTCTTTAAAACGCTTATCGGGTGTACCGTCTTTTTTGGTTGGTCCCGATTTTGTTTCTTCTGTTTTTTTGAAACGTTTATCAGGCGTACCATCTTTTTTTAATTTTGCTTCGGGCTTAGCTTCTTCTTTTTTATCTGCTTTTTTTGTTTCTGTTTTAGCTTTTGAAGGCTTGGTTTGTGCCGATAAATTAAATGTAGAAATACAAATTAATGCAGCAATGGCGATGATAATTTTTTTCATTTTAAATAAATTTATTTTTGTGTAAATGTGAATGATTAAGTTGATGAATAACAAATTGAATTCTTAATGAAATATAAAATTATTCATTTCCTGTTTCAGCTCTCATTTGAGGAAAAAACAACACCTCTTGAATTGAATTGGAGTTCGTCATAATCATACTCAATCTATCAATACCAATTCCTAAACCTGCGGTTGGCGGCATACCATATTCTAAGGCACGAAGAAAATCTTCGTCCAACACCATTGCCTCATCATCACCACGTTTTCCTAATTCTAATTGCTCTTCAAAACGGTTGCGTTGGTCAATAGGGTCATTCAATTCGCTGAATGAATTGCATAATTCTTTACCATTGCAAATGGCTTCAAAGCGTTCAACCATGCCTGGTTTACTACGGTGCGATTTTGCCAACGGACTCATCTCTACCGGGTAATCAGTTATAAAAGTTGGTTGAATTAATTTGGCTTCGGCAAACTCACCAAACAACTCATCAATAATTTTTCCTTTGCCCATTTTAGCATCAATGTGCAGGTTTAATTTCTTCGCCACTTCACGAAGTTGTTCTTCGTTCATGCCGTCAATATCAATACCAGTATATTCTTTAATGGCTTCAAACATGGTGAAGCGTTTCCAAGGGCGTTTAAAATCAATCAGGTTTTCACCTACTTGAACTTGGGTAGAACCTGTAACATCAATGGCCACTTTCTCTACCATTTCTTCTACCAAATCCATCATCCAATTGTAATCTTTGTAAGCCACATACAATTCCATTTGTGTAAATTCAGGATTATGAAAACGGCTCATGCCTTCGTTTCTAAAATCTTTACTGAATTCATAAACTCCATCAAAGCCGCCAACTATCAAGCGTTTCAAGTAAAGCTCATTTGCAATACGCATATACAAAGTCATGTCTAACGTGTTGTGATGCGTTTTAAAAGGTCGGGCTGCAGCACCGCCATACAGCGGTTGCAGGATTGGTGTTTCTACTTCCATGTATGTTTTAGCATTCAAATATTCTCTCATGCTGTTCACCAATTTGGTTCGCTTCATAAAAATTTCTTTCACCTGCGGATTCACAATTAAATCTACATACCGCATTCTATATCGCTGTTCAGGATTCGTAAACGCATCGTGAACAGTGCCATCAGCATCAGTTTTAACCACAGGCAATGGTTTCAAAGCCTTGCTCAATAATTTTATTGATGAGCAATGAATAGAAATTTCGCCCGTTTTGGTTCTGAAAGCATAACCTTTCACACCAATAATATCGCCCAAATCAAACAAGTGTTTGAAAACTTCTTCATACAAACTTTTATCATCAACAGGGCAAATATCATCGCCTTTAATATACACTTGAATTTTACCAACCGAGTCTTGCAACACCGCAAAGGCGGCCTTTCCCATGATTCGCTTGCTCATTAATCTACCAGCAAAACTGATTTCTTTTAAGGTTTCATCTTCGGCATTGGCTTCAAATTTTGAAATAATTTCTTTTGAATTAAAAGTCATTTCCCATGTTTCGGCAGGGTAAGGATTGATGCCTTTATCAATCAGTTTTTGTAAAGTTTCTCTACGTTGAATTTCTTGTTCGCTTAATTGTTGCATTGATTTGTTTTTATCAGGGTGCAAAGGTAATCAATACATTTTTTTGAAGTACATAATGGTTATTTGTTTTTCAATTTTTTTAAAACAAATAACCATAACATAATTCTTAAACTTAATAATTCTGTGTTAGCAATTAAATCCAGTCAAAGCTTTTTGCCCATCCTAATTCAACAGCTAAAATGGCAAACACTACAATAGCAACTAATACAGCAATTAAAACTTTAAAACCAAGTTTGTAAATTTTTAATTGGTGTACAGTTTTCATGTGTTCGCCAATATTGTTAAAAATATTTTCGATACGCATAAAAGCACTTTCGCTTTTTACTACATAATCGTAAGCACCATGTTTCATACATTCAACCGCTACCGAAATTTTATCTTGCCCAGAAAGCATGATTACTTGTGCTGTTGGACAAGCATCTTTCATTTTTTTTAAAATCTCAATTCCGTTTTCGGCAGATTTATTTACACTCATTAAATGGTAATCTAAAATTACAATTTCAGGATTTAGATTCATATTAGCTAATGCCTCCTCCCCTGTTGAGTATTGATAAAGTTTCATTTCAAAGCGTTCATCCAAATAATCTTTTATCATCTGCAACTGCATATTATCATCATCAACTAAAAAAATAATGCGTTCTTGTTTTGCCATAATTTATTTTGTATGTTTTTAAATTAATTGAATCGAAATTCAAAAGTAAAATTTAGTTTTTAAAGTGAATTTATTTTTTCAGAAAGCTCAGTAATTGATTGCGACAAAATATGGTTCACTTTTTCGACCAACATGGGTAATTGGTCTAAGTTATTTTGTTCGGTGCATGTATGTTCAAGGCTCACAATATCTGCTTCCATAGTGGTTATGCCCATGTATCGTGCTTGCGATTTCATAGTATGGGCAGCAACTTTTAAAGTTTCATATTCTTTGGTTTGCAAAGCCGTTTTCATTACTTCCATTTTTTGCTTGGCGGTATCTAAATACATTTCGATGTATTTTTTTATTTTAGCATTATCGCCTTTTGTAAATTGTGTTAAGAAATCTAAATTGGTTACCATCTCGAAATTGCTGGGTTAATCGTTATTAAATTATTTGTAATTGTATTTTCAAAAGTAATCAGTGATTGGCGTTTTGTAATTTATTAATAACAATAAGCCAATAACTAACAATTTTCAATTTTTCACTTGCTTATAAATTTTCCGAATCAAATCTTCTTCTTCAAAAGGTTTGCTGATGTAATCATTCATGCCAATAGCAAAACATTTATCGGTATCAGTTTTTAAAGCATCGGCTGTCATGGCAATAATTTTTATTGCATTGCCAGTTTTACGAATTGCTTCAGTGGCTTGATAGCCATTCATTTCGGGCATTTGTAAATCCATCAAAATAATATCGTAATGATTGGCGGAAACTTTTTCAACTGCAATTTTTCCATTTTCAGCCACCTCAACATTCACATTCGGAATCATAGATTGTAAAGAATCAATCGCAACAATTTGATTGAAGCCATCATCTTCTACCAACAAAATTTTTACGCCATCCAATTTTTTTGCTAAATCTAAAAAATCATTTGCTGCTGCTTCTTCGGCTGAAACCGATGCTGCATCAGCTGTTCGGCATGGAATAGTAAACCAAAAAGTTGTTCCATTTCCATAAGTGCTATGTACGCCAATGCCACCGCCCATCATTTCGCTTAGCTGTTTTGAAATAGTTAAACCCAAGCCTGTGCCGCCAAACTTACGACTGGTATCGCTTCCAGCCTGTGAAAAACTTTCAAAAACTTTATCTAATTTATCTTCGGTAATACCAATGCCTGTATCTACCACATCAAACTGAATGAATTTATGTGGCTCCATTTTTTCTTCATTAGTGCTGCTAAAGCTATGTACATTCAGCGTTACGCTACCTTTTTCGGTAAATTTAATTGCATTGCCAATCAAGTTAATCAACACTTGTGTTAATCGAGTTGGGTCGCCAATAATATTATCAACCAAATCTTTTTCTACTGTAATAATTAGTGGCAGATTTTTTTCTTCGGCTTTAAATTGTAAGGTATTCAACACCCCATCCAGCAAGTGCTTCAGGGAAAACGGAATTTGTTCTATTTCCATTTTTCCAGCTTCAATTTTCGATACATCTAGAATATCATTCACAATCACTAACAAATTATTGCCAGCTTGTTGAATGGCATTTAAGTATTTTAAATTGTCTTCGTCTTGATTGCGTTTCAACATCAATCTCGTCATGCCCACAATGGCATTCATCGGCGTACGAATTTCATGACTCATGTTGGCTAAAAATTGGTCTTTGAATTTTGCCGATTCGATGGACAATTGATTGTCCAACGCTTCTTTTTGCAGTTGTGTATTTCTGATTTTTAAATCCAAACTTTCCAACGCTAAATCAATAGTCATCTTCAACTCCTGTTCCTGCCAAGGTTTGGTGATGTAGCGATAAATTCTACCCGTGTTAATGGCTCGAATAATATCTTCCACATCGCTAAAACCTGTTAGAATCATTCTTACCGATTCAGGATACAACCCAACCGTTTTTTCTAAAAATTCAACACCAGTCATTTCGGGCATTCGTTGGTCGGTGATGATTAAATGAATAGAATTAGCATTCATCAATTCAATTCCTTCCTTTGCGCTGTTGGCCGTAAAAATGTTGTAATGCCTACGGAAAGCGGCTTTGAACGAATTCAAATTATGTTGCTCATCGTCAACATAAAGGATGTTGTAATTTTTTGTGTCTAACATTTTTTTCTGATTTTTATTTTAATAACTTTTTTCTTTCTAATCGTTCTTTGGCTTCCATCAAAATACTGTGAATTTTTTTCTCCAATTCTTTTTTCGGAGGCAATTCAGTTAAATATTCAGCCACCATAATTCCGTCTTTATGCATTTCTAATAATTCAATTTGCTCACGACTACTTTCGGCGCAAAGTATCAACCCAACTGGCGGCAATTCATCTTCTCGTTTTTCGTATTTATCTAACCACTTTAAATACAATTCCATTTGTCCTTTGTGTTTGGCTTCAAACTTTCCTAGTTTTAATTCAATGGCAACTAATCGTTTTAAATTGCGATGGTAAAATAACAAATCCAAATGAAAATCTTCGCCATCAATTATCATTCTTTTTTGGCGTTCAACAAAAGCAAAGCCGCTACCCAACTCTAAAATGAATGCTTCCAACTCACGTAAAATAGCTTGCTCTAAATCTTTTTCTAGATAAGTATTTTGTAATCCTAAAAAATCTAAAAAGTAAGGGTCTTTAAAAGTGTTGCCAATAGTGGGGTTGGCGGCAATTTGTAAATTAGCAATAGCAGTTCGTTCAAAAGTTTTTGTAGCAATTTGTTTTCGTAAATCTCTTATACCTAATCCTTGTGATACAATACTTTCAGCATAAAACATTTTGGACTCTTGACTTTTGAGAGGAATTAATTCTCTAAAATGCGACCAACTCAATTGTCGCGACAGTGTCGCGACAATTTGCATATCGGGAAATTGTTCGGCAAACTGCATCATCCTACGAAGATTGCCCAACTCGAAATTTCTTCCATAAGATTTTTCCAATTGTACCGACAGTGTAGGCACAATTTGCTTTCCATAATCGGCTCGTTTATTTTTTAAAATTTCGTTGTTGATGCGCTTACCCACTTGCCAAAATAATAAAGTGAGTGTGCTATTTACTTGTGCTACAACTTGCTGCTGGCTTTGTTCAATTAGTTTTGAAAGCTCATTGAGCAATTGTGATTTATCAAGTGTATCAGTCTTTATTTTTTTAATAGGCATCAGAAAAAATAATTTTCAATTAATTATTAATAGGCAATGTGATAATAAATTCAGTTCCATTTCCCACTTCGCTGTTCACTTCTATTTTTCCGTTATGACTTTCGATGATGCCGTAGGTGATGCTCAAACCTAAGCCTGTTCCGCTTCCTACATCTTTGGTGGTAAAAAATGGGTCGAAAATTTTTAATTTTGTTGCTTCGCTCATGCCTTGCCCGTTATCGGTAATGCTAATAAATGCTTTATCATTTTCGCACCAAGTTTTGATGCTGATTTTTCCTTTTTGATTAGATGCATCAATAGCATTGGCAATAATATTCATAAACACCTGATTGATTTTGCCAGCAAAACATTTTACCAAAGGCAACTGCGCATAATTTTTTTCAATCAAAATTTCTTTGGCAACAATTTTTGAATTGAGCAACAATAATGTCCCCTCTAAACCTTCTTGAATTTCATACTCCGATTTTTTTTGTTCATCCGTTCTTGCAAAAGTTTTCAAGCCTCTAACAATATCTGCTGTTCGTTTTGCACCTTCTTCAATGCCTTTTAATAATTCTTTTATTTCGGTAAATGTGTAATCAATATCCATATCCTTAATCATTTGCTGCAACACTTTATCATTTGGCTCAATGCCCGATTCTTTATAGCGTTTGAAAATAGTTTCCAAGTCAGCAAAATCACGTTTTAGTGGCGAAATATTGCTGCTCACAAAATTGATTGGATTATTAATTTCATGCGCAATACCTGCGGTTAATTGCCCAAGCGATGCCAATTTTTCATTTTGAATTAACTGACTTTGTGTGTGTTTTAAATCTTCCAAAGTGTTGTTCAATTCCGAAGTTCGTTCGCTCACTTTTGTTTCCAAAATTGCATTTTGTTCTTTCACAATTCTTTCGTTTTCCATCGTTGATTCCAACAATTTTTCAGTGGCTTCTAATTTCATTCGTTCCAATTCCTCTTTTTCCCACTCAAATCGTTTTGAAATTAAGAAAGTGAAAATGAATGCTTCAATTAAAGTGGCTAACCCAACATGGCTCAAGCCTATGAAGTACGCAGGTTTGCCAGTTTGTATGTAAGTGGCTTCGGTAAGCACCAATAAAAAATAAATGAAGTACGCCCATGCAAAATAGTAGCCCAATCGGTTTCCTTTTTTGCCAATTTTATAACCCACATAACCCATTAAAAAGTACGACAGCAAAGCATTTACGGTGTTAATTGCCAACGTAACTTTTAGCGGACAGAAAAAGCGAATCAAGGCATAAGCAATAAAATAAATGGTGATGCCGACCACCGTTTTATACAATTTTGGCGAAGCATTTTTTACTTCTAAAAACCACAAACAATAAATGGTTTGAATAGGCACACCGATGGTTGGAATAACCACATACCAAAACATCATATCAACATGAGGGAAAAAATAAATCACGAACCCATCCATAACCATGGCGGCATACGAGGCATAAATGCAAACTACCAACGCATAAAACAAATACAATCGGTTGCGCAATGAGACGAAGAAAAATAGATTGCTCAAAATTACAAACAGCATAAAACCCATGTAAAAGCCATACACCATTTGCTGATTATCGGCTTTTATTTCGTGTGCATCTTTCTTGAAAATCTTTACTGGCAAGGGATGTGAGTTGCTCAACAATTTTACATAAAAAGTATGTTTGCCCATTGGTAAGGGAAAAACTTGAAAATGGCTTTTGATAATTTTTTGATGAACAGGAATTTTATAGCCTGCTTCCATCTTCACAAATTTGCCTGTTGAATCAGCAAAGTATAATTCGGTAACGGGCAAAAAAGCATGTGCAATTTCTAAATACAAATCATCATTGATGGAATTATCGAGTGTAAATCGCAACCAATAATACGATTCAGTAAAACCAAAATTCAGGATAATTTTTTCGGATGGTGTAAATTTTTTCTGAAATGAATCACTGGCAATTTGTTCAATACTGAAGCTGCCTTTGGCATCTTCTAATGTTGAAAGTTGATTGCCGATAGTTATATTTTGATGTGTGCCATCCCACACAATATTTTGTGCTTGGGCAGAAAAAATACTACAACAAAAAAGCAGTAGAAATATATTTTTCATTGATTAGGTTTTGAATTTATTTTTTTCACTTTTTTTAGAAAGTAAATTTTTTAATCTTCCATATTTTATCGATTTTTATATCTCTTGGATGACGACCAATTATTTTATCGCCTTCTTTTTTAAAGCAAAATAGCTCAATTGGTTTTGGGTTTGATTTTATCCATTTTTTTACTTTTTCAATTTGTGCTGAAATAGTCGTTGTCTTTTTCATACCCCATCCAATATAAATTTCAGAAGAGTTAGAAATAAATTCTTCAAGGACTTTGTTATTTTCTTTTTGCTCTTTGGACTCTAATTCATATTTAATAGCTATTTCTTGTGAATTTGAACCAATAACAGAAAACAAATTAACTACTTCAATGCCGTCAATTTTCTTTTTTTCGATTAGAAAATTTATCAGCCCATAAATTGTTTTATCGAGAGTAATTCCATTTGCATGACTTGGATTAAGCAAAATAATTTTAGCAATATTGCTGCCTTTTCCCCATTTATACTTTAACGAAAATCTGTGATTTTCATCTTCCGAAAAGATTGCCTCTGTTGAAATAGTTGCTGTTTGTATTTTAGTTTTCAATGACTATAATTTTTGTTTGTGAAATGTTCTTTGAAATTACATTGATAAAGAAAATTCCTTTGCCTTCAATTTTGATTTCGTCTTTTGTATCAATTTCTTTTTGTTCGATTATTTGACCAAGCACATTTGAAATCGTTATAAATGCTTTATTGTTTGGCGAATTGAATTCAATAAAAAACTTTCCGTTGTTTGGATTTGGATGAATTGTAAATTCATTTTTTGAATCAAAAATGTTTTGTGTGCCTGTGCCATTGGTAACTGTTAGTGTTGCATCTGTGGTAGTATCAATGCAGTTTCCATCAGTAATGATGCAATGAAAAATATAGTTGTTGAATGAAATCGGTGTGTTAGAAATATTAAGTGTAGCGGTGTTTGAACCACTAAATGAACCTGCATTGCTTACATTATTAAAACCCAATCCTGCATTTGCTTGCCATTTAAAATTTATTCCTGTGCCTGTGGTGTTCACTGTAAATGAAGTGTTGGTATTTGCGGCAACTGTTTGTGATTGTGGTTGCTGATTAATTGAAAACCCACAAACATTTAAGTTAGCAACTATTGAAGTATCGATACAAGTTCCGTTTGAAACAATGCAACGAAAAAGCTGATTGTTGTTTGCAATTGTTATACTGGAAATTGAAAGTGTATCGTTGTTTACTCCATTATATTGCCCAGCATTGCTCATGTTTTGCCAACCTAAGCCAATGTTTGTTTGCCATTTAAAATTTGTTGCGTTGGTACTTGCTGCAATGAATAAAATATTATTTCCAATGCTGCTTGATTGACTTTGTGGTTGTGAAGAAATTAAAGCTAAATTTACAGCTAGAGAAAGTGTTATTGTTGAATCACAACCATGTGCATTTGTAAGTGTATCGTAGTAAATACCAGCAGCACTTAATTGATGATTATTAAAAGTGAATGTTTGCCCTGCACAAATTGAAGCTATTAAATTTTTTGTTGTTGGAATACAAGTTAAAGTAGAATCATTTTGCCAACGAACTAAGTTAGTTGTAAGTACACCAGTTGATGAAAGTTTTTGATTAATTTGTAATAAAGGTTCTCCTTGCCCAGCCACCAACCACTTGTATTCAATTGTAGTTTGTTGTATTCCATAAATTATTACAATTGGTAAATGCGTATAAGCAGTATCTAATTTTATTGAATCGATATCATGAATAATAGATTTCAATCTCAAACAATTAAAAATGCCATTTGGCATAATCAAACTTCCCCAACCATCCACTTGATTTACACGATGGCGAAATTGCTTGAAACTTATTAAATTAGGGATAGAGGCAAAAAGCTTTGAATCAATAGAATCATTGTTACCATAGTTCATTGGAAACCTATAAATAATATCGTGTGGAGAACAATTAAAAGGTATAGGAATACCCGAAATTGTTCCGCCACATCCCCAAAAATCGTATGTAGTAGATGAGTTTTTATACATATTGCAAATATTGGCAATCGAAAGAATACCTCCATTAATATAACTTGTATCAGGCGAATTTTGAGCACAGTTATAACCGAAAAAATATAAACTATATGCAGATGGAACTTGCGATGAAGTTAAAAATGTATCTATTACTTGTGCATCAGCAGTGAGGGTTGAAAAATTCCAACTATAGTTTGCACCTGCTGGCACAGGATTGATGGAGTTAATATTATTAGTTTGAGATGATAACTTAAATATATCACCACCCTTTTGTATATCCGTATTTAGAATAGTGATTTGAGCAAAAACCCCTATATTTAACAACATTAAAAAAACTGTAAAAAAAAAATTGTTCATGATTTTCATTGCGGATAAGTTTTGTTGAATTTCAATTTTGCTTTCGCTTCTTGTTTGCTATTGGTTTGATTATTTTCTGATTGAGCAATTCCTTTTTCAACTTTTTCAACAAAAATTAATTCATCAATCAATTCATCTAAAGTGAATGATAGCGGCAGTTTATCCATTGTTTTTTTTACCAATCCTTTTGTAAGCATACTGTTTGATTTTTTTAAAATTTAAAAGTCAATTTCAAAATTAAAGATTTTTAAATTGAATTACTTCACATAATTCGGCTCCAACGGTTCTTCTTTAAAAAATTTAGAATCGATGCCCATGATGGTAGCGCAAGCAATCCACCAAAGCCAGCAATAGCCGCTGAATGGCAGGTATCCCATAAAACCAACCACTGGCATTTCGAACAAATGAAAATCGTTGATATAAGGCAAATCATATTGCCAAAAAGCTGGTGCTGCGGTAAAAGTTATTGTTCTATCAGCGGCATGAATGGCACTAAAATAATTCTGACATTCCAACACCAATCCAGCACAAAAATAAGTGAGTGCAAAAACCAAAACAGGGTTCCAATTGCCTTGCCCAATGGCTCTTAGCGGCGACCAAACACCACATTTATCAATCACTAAAGCCAGCAACAAAGCTGGTGCTAACCACAACGACCAAAAGAAAATATTTGGCCAAATGCCTGCTGCAATCAAAAAGAAAAGGGAAGCATAGAGTAAATAATTTTTCCATTTTTCAGGCATAATAATTTTTACACCGTTTGAAAATCTGTTTTGAAAAATTGGAAATGTTTGAAACAAACTATACCACTCAAAAGCCACTGTGAGCAAGCCTGATGAGATTAAAATGGCATACAACAAAAATTGTTCTTGCGAAATAATATTGCCAGCAGGATAGTACCAATCGAAGTGTACAAAGAAGTTTAAATATTCAAACAACATCCATCCACCAGCCGATACAATGCCGATGGCTACAATTTCTTGTGGCACATTTCTAATTAAAGATTTGCCACCATTACGTACATAAACCCATCCATCCAACATTAATACAAAGCCCCAAAACAATGGCATATCGCTCCAATGCAAATACCATTTTGGTGCGGTTGCTTTTGTCCATAAAAGATACAAAGCACTGCCCCAAAAAAATAATCCAATCCAAAACCAAATAGGTAATTTTACTTTCACAACTGGCTTCCGTGGCTCAATTGGTTGTTGTTTAAAACCGAATAAACTTGGAAAAACATATAACGTAATGACTCCAATAAATACAATGACACAAGCAATAAAAATAGGCCAACTAAATCCCGATTTACTCATTGGAGCCAACATTGGGTAATCGAAAAAATGCGGTGGAAATACGCCACCGAAGTTGATGTAAGAGCCTAACCACGGCAAAAAAACAATGGCTAAAATAGAGCCAGATAAATAGGTTACTTTTTTTAAATCAGTCATGATTTTTTTAGATTTTTTTTATTTTTCTTAGTGAAAATATTTTATGAAGATTTGAAATTTGACGAACTTTAAAAATTCGCCAAACTTTAGAATTGTTTTTTGAAAAAATTAAGAAGCAGAAGTATCGCTGATTTCAACTTTTTGAACATCGCTTACATCTTTCATCATAATTAAAATCATATATTGTACAATGCCAAAAAGCAGCATCAGCAAGTAATCAGGTATGTGTTGCCCGATTGGAAACATAGCATGCCAAGCTACTTTTAACACCACTATTGGATGAATAAATAATTCCCACGAATACAATAATCCATTGCCATAATGTATGCCCGAAGCCAACAATCTGCCCATATAAAAACCTACGCTGCTTAATATTAATGTACATGCAACCGCACCATTTGCCAACATTTTATTGTAGCGATTAAAGATGAGGTTAAAAATAATTTTCATTGAAATGAAACCATAAAAAAGTGACAGCATGGCTATCGAAAAAATGATGATGGTATCATAAATTACTTGGTTCGGAATTTTTGAAGGGTCTAAACTATTATGAATTAAATCGCTAATCATGTAGGGTGCGTTGGGGTAAAAAATCAGCCACACAAAACATCCAATCCAAAAGAAAAATTTATTAATTTTTTCGTTGAAGATGAGCAGCAAAGTGGCTACCAACAAGGGGCAGAAGCTCGACCATAAATTTCGCCATAAAAAATTAAATACAGTATTATCAACATACCAATTACGAATGGTCATGATGATAATATTCATTACAGTAAGGAAAATGATTACTTTAGTGTAATCAGGAAATTTGAATTTGCGCATGAGGTTAAGTGGTTTTAGGTTGCACAATATAAAAAATCTAAATCATTTTTTTTGATTTAAAAAGTGCTAACAAAAAACAAAAGTTATTGGCGACAAAATAAATTTATGATTGAGTTCGAAGCAATTTTTATTTTCAAAATTCCTCTTAAAACTAAGCTTCAATTTATTTGGTAACGCTGTGCTTTAGCACAAGGATGCTAGGGTGTTGGTATAGTCCACCAGCTAAAGCAGGTGGTTACAAAATAGATTTTACGCAATTGGCAAAGTAATCAAAAACTCACTGCCCTTCCCTACTTCACTTTTTACTTCAATTTTGGCGTTGTGTTTTTCCATAATTCCATAAGCAATGCTCAAACCTAAGCCTGTGCCACTTCCTACATCTTTAGTAGTAAAAAATGGGTCGAAGATTTTTTTCTTCACTTCATCTGTCATGCCTTTGCCATTATCTTTTATCGAAACCAAAATGTGGTTATTTTCTTTTTTGGTAGCAATATTTATTTCACCATTATTTCCATCAATGGCATCGGCAGCGTTTGAAATAATATTCATAAACACTTGATTCAATTGCCC
>JBEEMV010000208.1:0-15595 GCA_041192505.1 Bacteroidota bacterium | reverse complement strand
CTATGTGGTTTAAAATTCGAATTGCGAAGATAAAAAACAGAATGATTTTATTCTAATAAAAACAGGCTGAAATAGTAGATTTTATAAACATTTGAAGCCCTAAAATGTGAGTAAGTTTTTGCAGTAAATTTGCTTTGAAAAATGGATTATTTTGGGTAGTATTTTGAATTAGAATTTCGGATAGATTTTTATTCGAAATATATCATCCCTACGGGATTTTAGCCGCACCATTATACTTTCTCTATAATAATTCCATCCCTTTGGGATTTAAAACAAAATGCCGAAGGCATGAAATGATTTTAGAAATATTACCATATGAAAAAAAAATTTAATCCCGTAGGGATGATATATTGTCTTCGAAATTATTTATCTAAAAAATCGAACAAATATTGCTCATTATATTCTATCTCGAATTTCTTCAAAAAATCTAAGTATTCTTCTTTGAACGTTTTTATTTTATGAGGCAATCAAAGTTCGACTAATATTCTTTCTAAATCAATTTTAAGTTGTGGTAAGTGTAATTGAATGATGGACCAAATTTCTGATAAATCCAAACCAAAATAATCGTGTGCAATAAAGTTTCTGAATGATTTAATGCTACGCCAATCAATATTTGAATATTTTTCTTTTGTCGTATCTGTCAATCTTTCGCAGCATTCGGCAATAACAATAAAATTCATCAGTACAGCATCATATATTAAATTATTCGATTCAAATTCATCAAGCGAATGAACAGATGATACATAGTTCTCAATACGATGAATTGAGCTTAAACAATCCTGTATGTTAAACTTATCTTTTTCAAACATACAAAGCCGATTGAAGAATTTGATTTTTAATGAAAGGCTTTAAATACTTAGGGTTGGCAATATCAACGCTTCTGCCAAAAGTATTTTGCAAATAGGTTTTCAGGTTATTTTTTTTTGTAAAAATATCTTTTTCGGTGTTGTCAAATTCAACTAAAAAATCAATATCGCTTTTTTCGGTGGCTTTGCCAATGGCAAACGAACCAAACAACCCAATTGTATTTACCCCAAATTGTTGGTGTAAATAAGTTTTGTTGTTTTGAACAAAAAGTAATATTTCGGTTTGCGAAAGCATGATGCAAAACTAAAAATGATTTGTGAGAAAGCAAGATGATTTTTTGTTCTAACTACATATACAATCCATTCTCGGTTTTATGTAATTTTTTGCCCCGGCAATCACGTTTGGCGCATGAAGTTTGAAGTAGAATTAATGCCATTGAAAAAAGAAAAATGGCAATGAATATTTTATTTTTCATTTTAAAATTAAAATTTTCTGCTTCCAAATTATTTCTCCATTTCTGTTTTTTAAAACTGCAATGTAAATTGCATTTGCAAAATCTTTAACATCTATAGTTTCGCTATTTTTTGCTACATCAAGGGAAACTATTTTTTCCTCTTGTCCAAGTATATTATATAATACAAAAATATATGGACTTTGTTGTTTATCATTTATCGAATAATCAAATTGAAGTTTTCCGTTCACATCATAATGAATTGAATTTACTCCCCCTACAATAACACTATCAGTGCTATAATAACCGCAGCTATCTTTTGCCCAAATATAATATTTAGTGGTTTGATAAGGGCATACATCAATAGTGAAATTGTTGCTAATTATATTGCCATTAGCTGTAAACCATTTTACTACATAATCAGTTGAAACGCCCTCTGCAAATGTGCAACTTAATACAGTACAATTATTATTGGTAAAGGCATTAACTTTTACATTGTTATAGCCTTCATCAATATATATGTCGCTCATGTTGTCAATCCTTAATGCACCTGCATTAGTTTGATTATTCGTATCTGATGCGTAACATGATATTTTAATAAAATCAAAATCATACTTCGGGCTAAATTCTAAAGTATATTGATGCCAAGTAGTATCAGAATAATTTGGATAAATATTGCCTAATAAATTTAATTGTGAGCAAATATTTGTACCTCCAAAAAATCTTAATTCTGTTTGAAAATTTGATTGTGTAGAAGCATAATGAGGATTTGTTGAAATGTAAATTGAAAGATGGTAATGGTAATTTTTCTTGACTATGCAACTAATTTTTGTCCCAATAGATTCAGGATTTCTATCTACTGCCCAATACCAAGCCAACAATGTATAGGTTTTCCCATCTTTTGGTTTAAAAATACTGTCAACTAATGAAAATGGTAAAATATCAGGGTTCGACATACATATTTGCCAATCTTTAGGAGCCAAATTTTGTCCAACAGTATCGCTCTCAAAAGAAGAGTTAGGAATTTTAATTTGTGCTACAGAAAAAAAAGTATTGAGCAATAAAATAATACTGCCCAATACCATTGCAGCAAAAACTTTGTTTAATAGAATTTTCATCACTTATTCTACAACCAATTTCTTCATTTCCACATACCCCGTATTGGTAATTACGCTGCAATAATATATACCACTACTCCAACCTTTACATTGAATAAATATTTTATTTTTCATTTACTTCATATTTAATCGTTCAACATATTTTCCAATAATATCAAATTCGATATTAACCTTATCATTTACTTTTAAATTTGAAAATGTAGTATGCTGAAAAGTATAAGGAATTATGGCTACCGAAAAACAATTATCAACCAAATTAAAAGCCGTTAACGAAACACCATTTACACAAATGCTTCCTTTTTCTACTATCAATCTATGGTTCAAATTTTCGGCTACTTTAAATGTAAATAACCAACTGCCTTTTTGGTCTTCACCAGCAATACAAGTTGCTAATCCATCTACATGTCCTTGTACAATATGCCCATCCAATCTACCATTCATCAACATACAACGTTCTAAATTTACTTTATCGCCAATTTTTAAATCGTTCAAATTTGTTTTTGAAAGTGTTTCATTTATCGCCACCACTTCATGCGTATTATTTTTAACCGATACCACAGTTAAACATACGCCATTATGCGCCACACTTTGGTCTATTTTTAATTGATTGGTAATTTCCGATTCAATGCTAAATCGTTTGTTGCCTTGCTCTTCAACAATATTTTTAACTATGCCATTGGTTTCGATGATGCCTGTAAACATTTTATTTTATTAAATTATAAATAGAATTTGTAATGGTATTCCAACCATATTTTTTCTTTTCCAATTTCACATTTTCAACCATTTCATTTTCTTTATGTAGTTGATAAAATTTTAAAATTGCATTTGCAATGGCATCCGTATTTTGTTCTACCACATAGCCCACTTTTTCATGCGGTACTATTTCGGGCAAGCCGCCTACATTGGTTACTATCATTGGTTTGTTGAAATGATAAGCCATTTGCGAAATGCCACTTTGTGTAGCTGTTTTATAAGGTTGCACCACACAATCTGCCGCACAAAAATAATTTTTCACTTCATCATTCGGAATAAAATCAGTATGCAAATACAATTGGTTTTGTAATTGATTTCGTTCTATTATTTCATCATAATATTTTCTGTCTTCATAAAATTCGCCAGCCACTAAAAGCTTAATGTTTTGCTTTTTTATGTCTTCATTTTTCATGGCTTCCAATATCCAATCTAAGCCTTTATATTTTCTGATAAATCCAAAAAACAAAATTACTTTTTCATCATCAGCAATATTCAATTTGGCTCTGGCTGCTTGTTTTGAAATAATTTCGCCAAAATTATCATAAATAGGATGCGGAATAAAATCGCATTTAGCTTGTGGTAAAAACGAATGCAAATCTTTTTTTACCGATGCACTCATGGCAATAAATCCATCAATGGGTTTTAAAAAATATTGTGTGAATTGCTTATCGCCAATTCTATGTTCATGCGGAATTACATTATCTAAAATTGAAATTATTTTGGTTGTTTTATTTCGTTTTACTAATCGTAAAATAGTGCCGAAACATGGACCCATAAACGGCAACCAGAATTTTACAATTAAAATATCAGGTTTTTGGTTGGCTATTTCTAATCCTACTTTTATCCAATTAAATGGATTAATAGAATTTACTTTTATTTTAATATTCAAATCTTTTGGCGCAACTTCATCGGTATATTGCGATGTGCCAGGAAATAAAAATGATGGATATTGTAATGAAAATGTATAAACGATTACTTCATTTTGTTCATCTTGAAATTGCTTAGCTAAGCGTTCGTTAAATGCTGCCAAGCCGCCACGGAGTGGATGTGCAGAGCCGAGGATTATTATCTTTTGTTTTTTATTGAACGCTGATGACACTGATATAAAGGATTTAAACTGATTTTAAAATTGATTGATTACAACAGATTATTCAATATTTTTCTTTCTATCGTTGGTAAATATTTTTCGTTTGAATTGCGGTTTTTTTCCGAAATTAAGCAATAACCCAACTTCAAATTCAGTTGCTTTTAGATAATTAATAAGCTGAAATTCATTTTCTTCAACCAATACTTCGGCTGCTTTTAATTCTAAAATTATAGAATCGTTTACAACAATATCGGCAAAGTAATTTCCAACATTTACATTATTGTAAAATACTTTAATTGAAAAATTTGCTTCGCATTTTAAGCCTTGTTCGTCTAATTCAATCAATAAAGCATTTTGATAAACTTTTTCTAAAAAACCATAGCCTAAAGTATTGTATACTTTATAAAATGATTTTAAAATAATATCAGTAGTTGCAGCATGTAGCATTCGCAAAAATCTGTTGTATTTTTTTTATAAAAATCAGCGAAAATCAGCCCAATCAGTGTATTCTGTGTGCTTAAACTATTCGTTTTTCAACTAAATAATGGTTTCGTTCTGTTGAATTTCGAGTAACTAATTCGCCAACAAAACCTGCTAAAAATAATTGAGTACCAATTACCATCATCACTAATCCGATATAAAAAATAGGTCTGTCGGTCATCTGATATTCATTAAAAGCAAATTTTGCAATGCCTAAATAAACTGAAATCATACTGCCAAATATAAATGCTAAAACGCCTAACAATCCAAATAAATGCATTGGTCGTTTTCCAAATTTACCAATGAACATAATGGTCATTAAATCTAAAAAACCATTAATGAATCTATCCCAACCAAATTTTGAAACACCGTATTTTCTAGCACGATGTTGAACAACTTTTTCGCCAATTTTTCTGAAGCCAGCCCACTTTGCTAATACGGGAATATAGCGATGCATTTCGCCATACACTTCAATAGATTTAACCACATTGCGGCGATAAGCTTTTAGCCCACAATTAAAATCGTGAAGCATAATGCCGCTCATTCTTCGAGCTACTGAATTAAAAAATTTCGATGGTAAATTTTTGGTAAATGCATTATCAAATCGCTTTTGTTTCCAGCCACTTACTAAATCAAATTTTTGTTCCATTATCATTTTATATAACTCTGGAATTTCATCTGGCGAATCTTGTAAATCAGCATCCATAGTAATTACTACATCGCCTTTGGTAATTTTAAAGGCTTCGTTTAAGGCTGGCGATTTTCCATAATTGCGTTGAAACTTTATGCCTTTTATGGCATTATTTTTTTGCGAAGCAGCTTCAATTACTTCCCACGATTCATCGGTACTGCCATCATCTATAGCAATTACTTCATAGGTATAATTATTTGCTTTCATCACATTATCAATCCATTCAAATAATTCAGGCAACGATTCAGCCTCATTTAGTAATGGCACTACAACAGATATATCTATTCCGTTTTGCATAAAATTAAATAGTAGGTTGTTTTTTTCTGATGATTAAAGCTACCACTGCTGCCCAAAAAAATCCGAAAACTACTGATGTTAACGTTTGCGGAAATATTCTTGAAATGGGCATATCGGTAGATGAATTTTTGTACATATCAATAGCTTCATCAAATTGTTCTTGCGAATATTTTATTTGTTTTAAAAACTGGCTAACGTATTGAATGGTATAATATTTTAAACTTTCTTTTAATTGTGGCGCCATCATATTATACAATACATATTGAAAAATCATAAACGAAATCATCGTCATGATTAACACCAAAAATGTGTTAGAAACTGTTGTTTTAAAATTGATATAACCACCCATTAATTTTCGTTTTTCAATGGCTGCCATAAACATAAAAATAATCATGGCTAAATATGGCACATACGAATAGGGCCCAATTACGCATCTGGCATCTTTAAATATTAAAAACATTATGTAGGTTATCAGCACATAAGCCGCAGCCGAAAAGCCGCCCCATTTTAAACCTGTATTAGCAGTTTCTTTTTCTATTTCAAGTTCTGTATTGTTCATTTATTTAGTTTAACTGCAATTGATTATTGTTTATTGTACCAATAATTTTTCCTTTTAATTTTTGATTAATAAAAGGAGAATTTTTAGATTTTGAATGAATCATTTTTTCTTCAAAAATCCATTCTGAATTGGGATTGAATAAAGTGAAATTTGCTTTTTGATTTAATTGTATAGTTGGAATTTCAACGCCCATTATTTTTCGGGCATTGATGCTAAGCATGGTTACAATTTTTTCTATTGCAATATTTTGCAAAGCCGAAACAGCTGCACCAAAGCAAGTTTGAAGATGAATAGCGCCAAACAATGCATGATCAAATTCTACTATTTTTTCTTCTGTATCTCGTGGTTGATGCCAACTGCAAAGCACATCTATTGTTCCATCCGCAATAGCATTTTTAATTATTTCAATTTGTTGCTTGTTTCTAATGGGTGGCATCAATTTTAAATTGGTATCAAAATCTTCCAACATCGAATCATCTAACATTATATACATCGAACTTATACCAGCCGATACTTGTACGCCTTTTTGTTTTGCATGCTTTACCAGCTCAATAGATTGAGGTGTGGTAAGATTAAAGAAATGAATTCTTGAATTTGCATACTCAGTTAAATATAAATCACGTTGAACCATTGATGCTTCGGCAATGGCAGGTATGCTGAAACTACCCATGTTTACAGCCGCTTCGCCTTCGTTCATTACACCTTGTTCGCTTAAATGTATATCGTTGGGTTGTTGTAAAATTAATCCATTAAAGGGCAAAACATATTGCAAAGCCCGAAGCAAAACACCCGAATGTTGCAATGCCTGTAAGCCATCTGTAAACCCAATGGCGCCTGCTGTATGCATATCATACAACTCTGCCAATGTTTCGCCTTTTGCCTTTGGGGTTATGCATCCTAAAGCATACACATCTACCAAATTATCTTTTGCTCTATTTTTTATATATTCAATGGTTGATTTATTATCGATAGAGGGTTGGCTATTTGGCAAAATTGCCATACCCGTAAAACCACCAGCCGATGCAGCTTTCATGGCAGATGCCATATCTTCTCGGTTTTCAAAGCCTGGGTCGCCAATATGTGTACCGATATCAAAAAAGCCTGGCGAAATATGTAAATCTGTGGCTTGTACAATGGTGGCGTTAGATTCCGAAATAGTATTTTCTATTTTCACAATCAAACCATTTTTAATAAGAATATCTTTTACTTGTGTATTAAAACTACTGTTGGGGTCAACTATTTTTGCTTGTTTTATTAAGATATTCATTTTTTGAATGATGAAGGATTACAACATTATTTCAAAACGCTAAAGTAATATAAAAATGGGAAGCTTTAAGCGGAATGGTTCAATAATTTTACTTTGATAAACCGCTGTATGGCTTATTGCAAATTATTTAAATAGTTTTAGTATCGATTTTATACTTTTGAAGAAATATTTTATTGATGATTAAAACTACCGAACAAGCCTCGTTATATAATGATTTGGAACAAAAATCTACAGCCGATTTATTGCGATATATTAATGCCGAAGATAAAAAGGTGCCCTACGCTGTTGCCGAAAAACTTGCCGATATTGAATTATTGGTAGATGCTGTGGCTGATAAAATGTTGGCTGGTGGTAGATTATTTTACATAGGCGCAGGTACTAGCGGCAGATTAGGAATTGTGGATGCAAGCGAATGTCCGCCTACATTTGGTGTTGAACAGGGCTTGGTAAATGGATTAATAGCTGGTGGCGATGCGGCTATTAGAAAAGCGGTTGAATTTGCCGAAGATGATAAAGAACAAGGGTGGAAGGATTTGCAAAATTTCAACATCAACACAAATGATTTTGTAATAGGAATTGCAGCAAGCGGCACTACGCCTTATGTAATTGGCGCATTGCAGCAATGCCGAAAAAACAATATTACCACAGGTTGTATTTGTTGTAATGCTGGTTCGCCTATTGCATTTGAAGCCGATTATAAAATTGAAATAGTAGTGGGTGCTGAAGTAATTACGGGTAGCACACGAATGAAAAGCGGTACAGCGCAAAAATTGGTGTTGAATATGATATCTACTTGTGTGATGATAAAACTGGGTAGGGTAGAGGATAACCGCATGGTAAACATGCAATTAAGCAACGATAAATTAGTAGATAGAGGCGTAAAAATGGTAATGGAAAAAACCGACCTTGAATACGAACAAGCCAAACAATTATTGCTGCTGCATAAAAGTGTAAAAAAGGCTATAGAGGTTTATCAAGCAAAATAAAACACAGCTTGGTAAAAAACTATAAATTAAAATACTGTTTCCCCACCGTAAACGCTAAGCTGTATTTGTTGTCGCCAAGCTGCCGCAGAGCATTTGAGCGTTGGGGTTTCCGCCATAGGCGCACAGGTGGTGACTACTTGGTTCAATATAATTCATATACAAACTTAAACATTTTTTAACTTTACTCCTTCATAAACTTCCCATTCATCACATTCCCATTTACATCAGTAGCTTTTATAAAATATATCTGTACGTTCAAAAATATCTCTGTGTCTCAGTGCCTCTGTGGTTAAATTGTATTAGATATTTACAAACTTCTTACTTTTACTTCTTTGCTGCTTAATGTAATGTATTTTCTTCCTAATAACCTAATAACCAAATAACTCAATAACGAATAACTTCTCCATAACTTCCTTTGCGTCTGTTGCTCCGCTCCAAAACCATCTACACAATCTTCTTTACACTACCGCCCCAGGCTACCAACAATTAGATAAACTTCACGTTACCATTCTTAAAGGTCATTCAAACCATTTAGATTTTAATTTAATTCATTAAAAAAATAGCACCATAAAAAAAGGCGAACAAATATATTTGTTCGCCTTTTCTATAAATTAGTAGTAGTCCTATTTCTTAATAGCAGCCACTATTTCATCTTCTTTTTTATCACGTAAATCATACAATACTGGCATTGCCACAAATATTGATGAGTAAGTACCTGTAATTACACCAATTAACATAGCAAATGCAAAGCCTCTTGTTACTTCACCACCAAATATAAATAGTATTAATACAACCAAGAACACAGTTAATGAAGTCATGATAGTACGGCTCATAGTATGATTAATCGCATCATTAATTACTTCTTTTAAATCTCTGCCTTTTTGTTCACGAACATACTCTCTAATTCTATCAAATACAATTACGGTATCATTCATCGAATAACCAATAATAGTTAATATAGCCGCAATAAATGTTTGATCAATTTCTAATGAGAATGGTAAAATACCATGGAATAAACTGAATAAACCTAATACCATCGTAACATCATGAAATAACGATATAATAGTACCTAATCCATATTGCCATTTACGGAATCGAATTACAATGTAAATAAAGATTACTAATAATGAAAGTAGAGTAGCCCATATAGATGACATTTTAATATCATCGGCAATAGTAGGTCCTACTTTTTGCGAACTTAATACATGTTTTTGAAAAGCTTTAATATCGCCAGCACTAAAATAATCTTTTAAGCCAATGTATAATTGTTGTTCAACAATGCTATCCGTTTTTGGATCAGATTCATTGATTTTGTATGAAGTAGTAATTCGCATTTGATTATTCGAACCAACTGTTTTTACAATAGGAGCCGATTTGTCAAAAACAACAGTAAGTTTTTCTCTTACTTCATTCGTAGTTAATGGTTTTTCAAATTGAATAGTATAAGTTCTACCACCCAAAAAGTCAACACCTTTATCAAATCCACGAGTAAAAATAGAAGCAATACCAATTAAAGATAAGGCACCTGAAATGATGAAGGCATATTTTCTTACACCAACAAAATCAAAGTTGAAATTTTTAAATAAATTACGAGATAAGCTGGTAATATATTCAATGTTTCTGTTTTTGCTAAGCATCCAATCTGTAATCCATCTTGTAATTAAAATACCACAGAATAAGTTGATAATTAAACCAGCTATAAGCGTTGTTGCAAATCCTTTTACTGGGCCCAATCCAAAATAGAATAATATTAAACCCGTTAATAGGGTAGTGATATGGGCATCAATAATTGGTGCATAGCTCGATTTGTATCCATCTTCAACAATCTTCTGTTTGCTTTTGCCTCGTAGTATTTCTTCTTTAATACGCTCAAAAATAATTACGTTGGTATCTACTGCCATCCCAATGGTAACAACCAAACCAGCAATAGCACTCATACTTAATGTAAACCCAAAACCTGTTAATACACCTATGGTAAAAAATAAATTCAGAACTAAAGCTACATTCGAAATTAAACCACCAATGCTATAATAGAAATACATTAATGCTACAATAACTAAAAAGGCAACCATAAACGACCAAAAACCAGCTTTAATTGAAGCATCGCCTAATGTAGCACCAACAATATCTTCTTGAATAATACGAGCAGGTGCTGGTAATTTACCAGTTTGTAAAATATTACTCATATCAATTGCTTCTTTAGCAGTAAAATCGCCAGTGATAGATGAACGACCACCAGAAATTTCATTTTGAACTGTAGGAGCAGAGTAAACTTTATTATCTAATACAATTGCAATTGGCTTTTTAATGTTTTTAGCAGTTAAATGTTGCCAAATAGTAGCACCTTCGTTACTCATTTGCATTACTATTTCATTACCACCTTGTTGGGTTACATCACGTGATGCATTAGTTACATAACTACCATCTAATGGTGCATTTTCATCACTCATTCTTTTTTTGATGGCGTATATTTCGTATAAGTTTTTTTGTGCTGCTGTAGCATTCTTAATTCCAAATCTTTTTTCAGGATCAAGTGGCTTTGCAGAGTATAATATCAAAGCATTTTTTGGAAATGCAGCTTTAACTTCTGGGTATGATAAATAAGAGTTTAATTTGCTTGTATCTTTTCCTGATACATAACCAATAATAGCATTTTGCACAAAAGCATTTTTTTGATCAACCATGGGTTGCCACACTGCAAATAATGCTTGTTCGGCTCTTTCTTTTTCAATTAATGCAGCTTTAGATGTATCTTTTTTAGCTAACGATACAGATGATTTTTTTACATCAGTAGCCGCTATTTTATTGCCCGAAACTGGTGTTAATGTTGTTTCGGCTTTTGATGAATCGCTTGATGAATTTAAAATTGAAGCAGTAGTATCAGTACTATTTCCGCTTTTTTGTGCTTTTAGTTTTGCACTTAAAACTTTATTAGCATCTAAAATATTTTTAGCAATTTACGTATTATCAAACATTTCCCAAAATTCTAATTTTGCTGTTGCTTGCAATAATTTACGAACACGTTCAGGATTGTCAACGCCAGGTAATTCAACCAAAATTCTACCCGAACGTTCTTCTAATGAAATATTAGCTTGCGATACACCAAATTTATCAATACGTGCCGAAATAATATTGTAGGTACGTTTTACAGCATCTTTTACTTCTTTATTTACCGCTGCAATTACATCTGAATTAGAAGAATTGAATTTGATTTTATCTTTCAATTGTGGGCCACTAAAAATAGAAGCTAATTTACCATTAGGTGCTACTTCATTGTATGATTGACTAAACAAGGATACAAAATCTTGATTGCTGCTTGTCATTTTTTGCTTAGCTAAATCAAATGCTTTTCTATAATTAGCATCGGTGCTTTTTTGCGCCAAAGCATCTACTACATCTTCTTCGCTTACTTGCAATACTACACTCATACCACCTTGCAAATCAAGCCCCATACCTAATTCTTGCTCTTTACATTCTTGATAAGTGAATTTTACTAATCCAAGATTGTAAACTATTTCACTATTCATCGAATCCAGAATATGGTTTTTCGTTTTCTTTACAAATGCATCTCTTTCATCCTTATTGGCGAATGAGTTGGTAGCATTTTTCGAAACCAAATTTTCTGCTGTTTCTGCTGCTTTGCTTTCAATGTGATGAGCTACCCAAGTAGGTGATAATTGGTAAATGCCAATCAATATCATGGCAATGGTTACAAAGCGTACAAGTCCTTTCAGTTGCATTTGTTGTTATTAATTATTGGTTAATTTAAATTGTTGATTTTTTTAAAGGATTGCAAAGATAAAAAAAGAAACTACTTTTAATAATTCTTATATGAATAAGATTTTTCAAGTAAAACTCAATTTATACGTAATTCAGGGGGCTATTTTCTACAACCCACACATTTCTTCGGGTTTAACCCATTCGTCAAATTCTTCAGCAGTTACATAGCCTAATTTAATAGCAGTTTCTTTTAAAGTAGAACCATTTTTATGCGCCGTTTGTGCTATTTCAGCCGCTTTGTAATAACCTATTTTTGTGTTCAAAGCCGTTACCAACATCAACGAATTATCTACATGTTTTTTGATATTTTCTTTCAACGGTTCAATGCCAACGGCACATTTATCATTGAATGAAACACAAGCATCACCAATTAATCGAGCACTGTGTAAGAAATTATAAATCATTAAAGGTTTAAAAACATTCAATTCAAAATGCCCATTCATACCGCCAATATTTATTGCCACATCATTGCCCATTACCTGTGCTGCTACCATAGTTAAGGCTTCGCATTGTGTAGGATTTACTTTGCCTGGCATGATGGAAGAACCTGGCTCGTTATCAGGAATATAAATTTCACCAATTCCGCTTCTTGGTCCTGATGACAACATACGAACATCATTTGCAATTTTGAATAACGAAACTGCCACCGTTTTTAATGCGCCATGAGCTTCCACAATCGCATCATGAGCGGCTAAAGCTTCAAATTTATTTTCGGCAGTGATGAAAGGTAAGCTCGAAATTTGAGCAATATGCTTTGCTACATTTTCAGAATAATTTGGTGGTGTATTAATTCCTGTTCCAACCGCTGTGCCGCCTAAAGCTAACTCTGATAAATGTTTCAAAGAATTATTAATCGCTTTTAATCCATGTTCTAATTGTGAAACATAACCCGAAAATTCTTGTCCAACGGTTAATGGTGTGGCATCCATAAAATGTGTTCTGCCAATTTTTACAACTGAATTAAATGCTTTTGATTTTTCAGCTAAAGTATTTTTCAACTTCGTAATTCCCGGAATGGTAGTTTCCATCAAAATCTTGTAAGCCGCTATATGCATGGCTGTTGGGAATGTATCGTTTGATGATTGTGATTTATTTACATCATCATTTGGATGTAAAAATTTCTTTTCATCCATCAAATTTCCACCTTGCATCACATGCCCACGATAAGCAATTACTTCATTGCAATTCATGTTGCTTTGTGTGCCGCTGCCCGTTTGCCAAATCACTAACGGAAATTGGTCATCTAATTTTCCTGCTAAAATTTCATCACAAACGTTGCCGATTAAATCGCATTTATCTTGCGGCAAAACACCTGCATCTTTATTAGTTAAAGCTGCTGCTTTTTTCAAAATGGCAAATGCACGAATAATTTCTTTCGGCATTTTATTAATGTCTTCGGCAATTTTAAAATTGTCGATAGAGCGTTGTGTTTGAGCACCCCAATACACATTGGCAGGCACTTCTACAATGCCCATTGTATCTTTTTCTTTTCTAAATTCCATGATGTTTTATTTAAAATAAATGGTTAGTGAATAAATAATGAGGTTGCAAAAATAATCTAACATTAATAGATTTTATGATTGATTTTAATCATTCTTTTAAAAATGATTTGCTTTAGAAATAATAAGACTTTACTTTTATTGCATTCAATTATAATATTTATGAATAGCAATTTGATTCTGGATTCGTTGAAAGAGAAAATGGATTTGAAAAATACAGTGGGCAAAAATACTGCTAATGATTTTTCTATTTTAAAACAAGCATTGCATGTAGTATCAAAAGAATTAACTCAAAAAATAGGGAATCATCAAGAAGTAATTTCGAAAGAAAATGGTGCATGGGAAATTGAAATTAAATTTGGTGGCGAAGTATTAATATTTAGTATGCATACTGATATTTTTAATTTTGATGATGAACATTTTACACATAAATTGGATTATGTAAAACAGGATGCTACCCGTTCGTATTGCGGTGTAATAAAGGTTTACAATTTTTTAGCCGATTCATTTAAGTATGGTAGAAATAATGATTTGGGTTATTTAATTGCTCGAATTTTTGTAAACAAAGACAATCATTTTTTTGTAGAAGGCAAACGCCAATTAGGGTTTTTATATAATGATTTTGAGAATGCAATTTTTGATGAACCTGCCATCCGAACAGTAATAGAATCTTGCTTATTATATGCTATTCAATTTGATTTATTAGTGCCTCCATTTGATCAAGTAAAAGAAATTACGGTATATCAAAAAGTTGAGCAAATGGGCAATGCTGCTGTAATTACAGGCAAACGATTAGGATTTAATTACCAAGCTGATAATGATACTTTTGGTTAAAATTTATACCCAACTGATACAAGGAAATTGGAAGCTAAACTTATTGTTTGCAATTTATTGATGGAGTGTAGTAGTGTTTTGTTGTTTATTGTTTCTTCAGTTATTTTTTCTGTCTTAAATCCAAAATCTAATTGAAGTTCAACTAAAAAATTTTCGCTTGCTTTTATTCTAACTTTAGATGATATAAATTCTGAAATTCTTTCTATATTAATTTTACTACCCATTGTATAATTCTCATCAACTACCCATTGTCCTTTTTTTAATTCCAGTCTATCTATACCTTGCATTTTTCTGTAGTCGAATAATAACCCAGTAAAAAAAAGTGTAGTTCTTTTTTCTGCAAAGTCATTATTAAAACAAAAATATAAACCATTGCCAATGGTGTAGTAGTAGCCATTTATATAAGATGGAGAATTTACAAGTCCTTCTCTTGGTACTTGATAATACATGCCTTGTCTGTAGGCCAAATTTATTGAATAATTAAAATAATCATCAAAAAATCTTATGTTATAAGTAGCTGATATTTTTTGTAAGAGCAATGGATTAAGCGAAACAAAAACGGAGTGCCTTCTCTTTGGAATAGTATCTTGTGAATAGACATTGCCAGCAATCAAAACAATAAATAAAATTGCTACTATTTTTCTCATTCCGTTTTAATTTATGGTAAAAACTGACTTACATCGCCACCACTTTTTAGTATTTCTCTTACAATGGTTGATGATATAGAAGCCAATTGTGGTGAGCAATTCAAAAAAATAGTTTCGATGTTGGGATTCATTTTTTTATTCATATCGGCAATACTTTTTTCGTATTCAAAATCAATGGTATTTCTAATACCACGAACAATATAATGGCAATTCATTTTGGCGGCAAACACAGTAGTTAAGCCTTCGTACGTTAATACTTTAATTTTTGAATTGTCTTTAAATAAGATTTCAATTTGTTCAATTCGTTGTGCTAATGGCAATAAATATTGCTTGGTTGTA
>JBEEMV010000207.1:0-6158 GCA_041192505.1 Bacteroidota bacterium | reverse complement strand
AATAATGGTGTAATGTTGGCGGTAGGATAACCAATTGTTCTGCCCAATTGTTTGCCTTTATTTACCATACCAAATAAGCAATACGGATGATTTAAAAGTTTATTAGCGTCTTCAATTTTTTTTGATGAAATAAAATTTCGAATCGCTGTAGAGCTAATGGCTATTTCATCCTCTACTTGTTTTTCTAATTCAATTACATCAAATCCAAATTTCAATCCTGCATCGCAAAGCATTTGTCCATTGCCTTTTCGTTCGTTTCCAAAATGATGATTAAAACCAACTACAATTTTTTTAGGATGAAAATTATTTACTAAAAATTTTTCGATATAATCTTCTGCCGAAATTTTTGAAAAATCAATTGTAAACGGCACATACACCAAATGATGAATGCCAGTAGTTTTCAGCAATTCAGTTTTTTCATCGGGCGTACTTAATATTTTTAAATCGCTTTGATTGCTTTGCAATACATGCTTTGGATGTGGATGAAAAGTTATTAAAACACTTTCGCCATTTATCTCATCAGCCATATTTACCAATCGTTTTAAAATAGATTGATGAGCTGCATGAACACCATCAAAAGTGCCCACAGTAATTACTGCATTTTTAAAATTGGGTAAGTTGTGTAGTCCTTCGTAAACCTGCATAGTTAAAGCCAAAAATAATATTAAGAAACAATTTGAATAGGTGGATGAATAAAGGTTTTTCTATCTTTTAAAAACCAAATTACAGGAATTAATAAACAAAAAATACTGGCTATTAAATGCAAATAATCATT
The DNA here is from genome assembly GCA_041192505.1 of Bacteroidota bacterium. Taxonomy (GTDB): domain Bacteria; phylum Bacteroidota; class Bacteroidia; order Chitinophagales; family CAIODY01; genus CAIODY01. The sequence continues at coordinate 5,383 of JBEEMV010000207.1, read as the reverse complement.
GTTGATGGTGTGCAATGCTAATGCACTTGCCACACATAATGCACTCCATAATAAAATACTTTGCCAAGGAATAAATACACAAAGCATAACCATCGGCACTAAATACCAAGGATTTAAAACAGGAAATAAAATAAAAAATAAACCTATAAAAATTTGAACAATTGGAATTATAGAAGCCAATTCTTTTTTTCTGTTTCGCCAACTTAAAAATAGCAAAACAAAAAATGATGTAGCGGTAAACAATCGGCTGATAATACCTATTGCAATATGTTTTGAGCCTACGGGCAAAAATTTATCTAACCAAAAATAAAACATCGAATTAAATTCAAACTCGTTGTAATAACTTTGAAGCGATAAAGAATAAGTGTGTAAAATATCTCGGTTTTGAAAATATAAACCGAAGAATAAAAACAAACAAACGGCTAATGAAATACTGAATTTCAGATTTTGTTTAATCGTATTTCGGAGTAAGAAAATAGGCAATAAAAATAGAGGTAATAAGCCCGATGCTATTGATAAAGCGTAGAAAATAACGGCTCGTTTATTTTTGTGTAATACATAATATTGAAAAGCTAAAAGCAGCATGCAAATCATTACTGCTTCGGTGTGTGCATTGCCCGAAATTTCGATAATAGCCAACGGACTTAATGCATAAATAAAAATATTTTTGGCTGGTAAATTAAAGTGTTTTAATAAATTTAATAATGCCGAAATGGTAAATACTTCGGCTATAAACAACATAAATTTTATAAATATAATGGCTATGTGTTGATGCCCCAAAGAGGCTTTAATGCTGATATAAAATAAGGCTTCGGTAAGTGGTGCAAAAGCAGATAAATCACGAATAGAATGTATTTGATGAAATAAATTACCAGCATTTTTAAAATGGTTCATGCCGCCATCCATCACATCTTTAGGCGTTAAAGTGTATGGATTAAAGCCCATAGCTTGCATATTCCCATCCCACAAATAGCGATAAATATCTTCGGTTAAATTGGGTATTGCACCCAATAAAATAAAGCGAATAAATAGTGCCGAATAAATAACCCATTGCACATCTTCATTATCTAATATTTTTAATAGATAAAAATAAATGGCAAATAAAGTAGCATAGCAAACAAATACGGGTAAAGTGTTTTCGGCTTTTACCATGTAGCTAAAGTAAGTTGCTATTAGTGCAAATAAACCTACCAATAAATACTTTATGTTTTTCATGGGCGCAAATGTAGGTAATTTGTTTGGTGGTTTGTAATTCAGTCACAGAGGGACTATATACTCAGTGAAAAATAAATAAATAACGGCACCAAAAAGTCATAGAGGGACGAAATATTCAATGAAATAAATGCCTGAAATTATATCGTCTCTACGAGACTTGAAATCATGTTTGTGAATTATTTTTTACCGATATGTAGTCCTTACAGGACTTTCAGCCTCAATCAATACTAAGTTTTTTGTAACTTGAATTTAATAAGATGATTTTTTTAGAAGAGCACAAACAAATTATTAATTAGCTATTAAATCTAAATTCCGCAGCAAATCAAAAACAGAAAAATTATTCGTTATTAGTTATCCCATTTTGAAGTTTCGGGAGTAAATGCAGTTGTATTTACTAATAACCAATGACAAGTAACTTATAACTTTTTAGTTTATCAGTGGTTCATCAAGCTCACCATGACCGTCATGGTGAGCTTGTCGAACCATATTCAACTTTCCATCGCTTAATCTGTATTAAATCGTACTAACTTCCTTTCAATTCTATTTTCTTTTTCAGTTTCTTATGTTATTTTTGCCATCCTAATTTTCAGCATGTACAATTTAAGCAATAGAAAAAAAGTAATAGAACAAACGCCCATGAACATTTGGGAACGTATGTATCTGCCTGCCATTTTTGGTGGTATGGTTATTACCATTAAACATTTATTTAAGAAAAAAGCAACGGTTCAATACCCCGAAGTTCAACGTCCGTTTAGTCCTGTTTTTCGTGGTTTACACGAATTAAAACGAGATGAAAAAGGAGCCGAACGATGCACCGCTTGCGGTTTGTGTGCTGTTAGTTGCCCAGCCGAAGCCATTACCATGGTAGCAGCCGAAAGAGAAAAAGGCGAAGAAAATTTATATCGTGAAGAAAAATATGCAGCCACTTATGAGATAAATATGTTGCGTTGTATTTTCTGTGGTTTTTGCGAAGAAGCTTGCCCAAAAGAAGCTATCTTTTTAGAAACAACGCCAGCCCCAGCCAGTTTCGAACGTAAAGATTTTATATATGGCAAAGATAGATTGCTAGTGCCATTAACCGATAATCATCAACAAGTAAGAGCACAATTACAAGCCAACAAATGATACCATCTTATATATTTTACTTTCTGGCTTTTTTAGCCGTAATGTTTGCCATATTGGTAATTTCAGCCAAAAATCCAATTCACAGTTGTTTGTATTTGGTGCTTACTATGTTTACCATTGCCGCCAATTATGTGTTGTTAAACGCACAGTTTTTAGCTGTGGTACAAATGATAGTTTATGCAGGCGCCATCATGGTTTTGTTCCTATTTACTATTATGTTGCTCAATCTTAATTCGAGCAGCGAAACCATGAAAAGTAATTTGGTAAAATTTTCATCAGCCATTGTAGGTGGTACTATTTTATTGTTGCTTACAGCATCGTTACACAAATCAATGCAAATAAGCAGTTTAACAAATGATGCATTTCAAAATCCAATTTTGAATAATGCGCCCATGCAATTTCCTAATCATTCAAATATTGGATTGATAAAAAATTTAGGACAAGTATTATTTACACAATATGTTTTTCCGTTCGAGATAATTTCTATTTTAATATTAAGTGCTATGATTGGCGCTGTGGTGTTGGGAAGAAAAGAAAAGAGCAATGTGATAATTTGCTAATGTGCTAAATTAAATACAAATACATTTTACCACATAGCAACATAGAAATACAAGAATTAAAACCAAAGAAAACAGAGTTCTGAATTTTCGGAACGCAAGCGAAAAAAATCAGCGAAAATCTGTGAAATCTGTGGGAAACAAAAATTTTAACAATGAAAGAAATATTTATTGATAACTACATTTACTTATCGCTTGCACTATTTGTAATAGGTGTGGTAGGTGTAATGACAAGAAGAAACGCCATTATTATTTTTATGTGTATTGAACTAATGTTGAATGCTGTAAACTTAATGTTGGTAGCATTTAGTGCAAAATTAGGCGATGCCGCAGGACAAATGTTTGTGTTTTTTATTATGACAGTAGCCGCCGCCGAAGTGGCTGTGGGCTTAGCTATTATTGTAATGATTTACAGAAATACCCGAAGCATTGATATTAATGTAGCTAATAAATTAAAATGGTAAACCAGATGCTTCGTACCTCAGCATGACATTAGCTCGAAGCCGTCATCCTGAGCGCAGCGAAGGAACTAAATAATAAATAATGAAACTCGAAATCATCAGCATACTTATTCTTCTTTCGCCATTTGTTGGTTTTTTAATCAATGGATTGTTTGGTAAGAATTTATCTAAATCACTAATTGGTATTATTGGTAGCGGCGCTTTGTTGGCTTCATTTGTAGGCACATTGGCTTTGCTTTTTAAAGATGCCACTTTTACTACTCATTTATTTAATTTTTTTGAAATAGGAAATTTTAAAGCCGAGGTGGCTTTGCAAATAGATCATTTAAGTTTAATGATGATGTGCATCATTACAGGTATTGGTTTTTTAATTCATGTTTATTCTATTGGTTATATGCATGATGATGCTGGCTATCATAAATTCTTTGCGTACTTAAATTTATTTGTATTCAGCATGCTCACATTGGTAATGGGAGCCAGCTATTTATTAATGTTTTTTGGATGGGAAGGCGTAGGCTTATGTTCGTATTTATTAATCGGTTTTTGGTTTAAAAATCAGGAATATAATAATGCTGCAAAAAAAGCATTCATCATGAATCGTATTGGCGATTTAGGATTTTTAATGGGTATGTTTGGCTTGTATCAATATGTAGGAAGTTTAGAATATGCTACTGTAATGTCGTTCAATTTTGCTTCCATTCCTGCACCATCATTAGTGATGATTACAATGTGTTTGTTTGTAGGTGCAATGGGCAAATCAGCACAATTACCTTTATACACTTGGTTGCCTGATGCAATGGCTGGTCCTACGCCAGTATCGGCATTGATACATGCAGCAACAATGGTTACAGCAGGTATTTACATGATTGTGCGTAGCAATGTTTTCTTTTCGTTGGCACCATTCACCATGGAATTTATTGCCATCATTGGTTTAGCTACAGCCTTGTTTGCAGGCTCAATTGCTATTTATCAAAAAGATATTAAAAAAGTATTGGCTTACTCTACAGTTAGTCAGTTGGGGTACATGTTTTTAGCATTAGGCGTTGGTGCATTTACCAGCGGTATGTTTCATTTAATGACACATGCATTTTTTAAAGCCTTATTGTTCTTGGGCGCAGGCTCGGTGATACATGCTATGAGTGGCGAACAAGACATTACAAAAATGGGGGGCTTGGCAAAGAAAATCCCTATTACTTTCTGGACATTTACCATTGGTGTTTTAGCTATTGTTGGCTTTCCATTTACAAGTGGTTTTGTTTCTAAAGATGAAATTTTAGTAGCGGTTTATAATCATAATAAAATCTATTTTGCATTAGCAGTAATTGCCGCTTTGATGACTATTTTTTATATGTTGCGACTATATTTTTTAACTTTCTTCGGTACGTTTAGAGGCACACATGAACAAGAACATCATTTGCACGAATCGCCTACAACTATGACTTTGCCATTAATTATTTTGGCTGTATTAAGTTTATTGGGTGGTGCTTTTCAATTGCCCGAAATGGTTCACGGACATCCATATTTGAATAACTTTTTAAGTAGCATTGTTGCCACAAAAGCCGAACACGAAGAAGGTATGTTTGGTATTATCATGTTGGTAGCAACTATTATTGGCTTGGCAATTATTTATTTTATTACTAAAAAGAAATTTGTAGTTGTTGCGGATTTGAAATCCGTAACTCATGAGCAAGGGATTTCAAATCCCTTTCAGCAGCCATACACTGGCATTGGCAAAGTGTTAGAAAACAAATATTATGTAGATGAAGCCTATGAATTTTTATTTGTAAAACCTACTATGGCAGCTTCGAAATTATGGCAGCAATACTTTGATAATAAAGTGGTAGATGGTTTAGTATTTATGACAGGTAAATTAGTTACCTGGAGCGGCACTACATTAAAATATGTTCAGAATGGTTTTATAGGGTCTTACATTTTTATGATGGTATGTGCTATTGCCATTATATTAGGTTTAAACCTGATGAGAATTTTTCACATTTGGTTTTTTTAATTAATTTTTTTTAGATA
>JBEEMV010000206.1:0-16468 GCA_041192505.1 Bacteroidota bacterium | reverse complement strand
CTCTTTTTATAAACAAATTTTTATATTTTGTGTTACCAATGTTGCAATTTTATAAAAGTTAAAATTGTACTTTTGCCAACTCAAAAAAAAATTATAAAAAAATGGAGTCAATTAAATGTTTAATTATAGGCAGTGGTCCAGCTGGATATACTGCTGCTATTTATGCATCACGAGCCAATTTAAAACCCGTATTATATACTGGATTAGAACAAGGTGGACAATTAATGCAAACTACAGATGTAGAAAATTATCCCGGCTATCCTAACGGCATATTAGGCCCCGAAATGATGGAAGATTTTAGAAAACAAGCAGAAAGAATGGGCACGGATATTCGTTATGCTATTGTTACAAAAGTAGAACAAGGCAACCCTTATCATACTGTGCATATTGAAGATGGAACGGTTCTGAAAGCCGCCACCATTATTATTGCTACGGGTGCAAAAGCAAAATGGTTGGGCATACCTAGCGAACAAAAATTGAATGGATACGGCGTATCAGCATGTGCTGTATGCGATGGATTTTTTTATAAAAATACCGATGTGGCTATTGTAGGCGCTGGCGATACAGCTTGCGAAGAAGCTATATACCTTTCAAAACTATGTACCCATGTACATATGCTGATAAGAACGGATAAAATGAGAGCCAGTAAAGTGATGCAGCAACGGGTGTTAGAAACTAAAAATATTACCGTATATTGGAATTGCGAAACCGATGAAATACTTGGCGATAAAGGTGTTGAGGCGGTAAGAATTTTCAATAATAAAGAAAATAGAAAATTTGAAATACCAATTAAAGGTTTTTTTGTAGCCATTGGGCATCAGCCTAGTAGCGATTTATTTAAAGGTTGGATGGACATGGATGACCAAGGCTATATCATTACAAAACCAGGTACTACGCTTACTAATATTGATGGCATATTTGCTGCTGGCGATGTGCAAGATAAAAACTATCGCCAGGCCGTTACATCGGCTGGTAGCGGCTGTATGGCTGCTTTAGATGCCGAAAGGTATTTAAGCCATCATGCATTATAGATGATATTTCAGAATAAGATTATTAAACCAAAAAGCCTCGTATTATTTCGAGGCTTTTTAGTTTTTCCGTCATGGTTAGTACTCGAATCTCCTATTAAAACTCAATCAATAACTATGTGTTTTTTTGCCTTCGTGAGCAATAAAAAATGATTTTGAGAAAAATTTATTTTGCTTTTAAATCGAATTTATGAATGGCTGTTTTTAAATGATTTTGCATTTCTTCAATGGAATCGGTAATTAAAAATAAACTATCATCATCTTTTGAAATAGTGCCTTCTGCTTTCATTTTTTCAATATAATCAATCAACTCTTTATGAAATTTTGTATCGAAAATTACAATAGGAAAGGTACTTACTTTTTTGGTTTGAATTAAGGTAAGTGCTTCAAAAAATTCATCTAATGTGCCAAAGCCACCAGGCATTACCACAAATGCATAAGAGTATTTTAATAATAATGTTTTGCGTACAAAAAAATATTTTATATCAACCGAATAATCTACATAAGGATTGGGTTCTTGCTCAAAAGGTAAAATAATATTGCACCCTACCGATTTACCACCTACCGATTTTGCGCCTTTGTTGGCTGCTTCCATAATGCCTGGGCCGCCACCTGTCATTACGGTAAAGCCAAGCTTTGCAACGGCTGCACCCACCTCTTCGGCTTTTTTATAATAAGGATGATCGGGTAGAAAACGGGCTGAACCAAACACGGTTACACATGGACCTGTGTGATGCAATTTTTTAAACCCCTTAATAAACTCAAGCATTACTTTAAAAGTAAATACAAATTCTTTGAATCGAGATTGTGGCCCTTCTAAAAAATTTATTTCACTTGATGGTTGAGATTTAATTTGAGGCATGTATTGTTTTTAGATTAATCTTTAACACGTTTAATATCAGGTGTTTTGCGTTTTGATAGCATCAACGGAACGCTTTCTACTTCAACAAAACTGCTATCTAATCCAAATAATTTATCTTCATGATAAGAGAAATTTTTGATGATATAATACGTTTCTAAAATGAATTTTTGATACGCTGGCAATGAATTTTCGTAGCTTAAATATCTATCAATAATTACATATCTAACATCGCCTTTTATACCATATTTTTGAATGGATGGATGGCGGCTCATTACATCTACTTCGCCATTGGCTACCATATCATCTACTGCTTTTTTAAATAATGGCAATAAGCGTTGTTCCATTCTAAAGCCTAATCTAAATTCAATTCTAAAAACTTTTTGAGGTACAAGTGTTACCACTTTATACTGCATTCCATAAGGTTCATCGGTAGTTTCAACATGTAAAAACCAATAAGTATCAGCCCTTTTAGGAAATTTTTTAAATATGGAATAAGTTATTTTTTTTTCGATAAAATTTTCGGATTCGGCAGTGCTTAAATACACTAAATGGGTGGCATATTTTGGTACAGTTATGTCTTCGCTTAAATCTTTTAACTGTGGTAAATATTTATTTATTCTACTAAAATCTGTGAATGATTTTTTTAACCCTGTGGCTTCGTGCCATACCCACATAATAAAAATTAAGAAGGATGCAATTACAATAGTAACCCAACCACCATGAATAAATTTACTAAAATTGGCTACTAAAAAACTTACCTCAATAAATAAATATAGAACCATGTATCCACGAATAAGATTTGGATTAAATCTTCTTAAAACAAAATAATGAACCAACAATAATGTGGTCATCAACATGGTCATAATAATACTTACGCCGTAAGCGCCTTCCATTGCCGATGATTCACGAAAGTATAAAACCACACCTACACAGCCTGCATATAAAAGCCAATTTACAGATGGAATATACATTTGCCCTTTTACATTGGTAGGGTAATCAATTTTTAATTTGGGCCAAATATTTAATCGCATAGCTTCGGCTACTAATGTGTATGAGCCTGTAATTAAGGCTTGCGAAGCAATAATAGCAGCAATGGTAGCAATAAAAATACCAGTTGGTAAAAACCATACAGGCATTAATTGAAAAAATGGATCGAAGCTTTTTCCAACCGTAACATCATTTAAATTATGACCTATGTGTTGCAACAAATTAGCACCTTGTCCAAAATAATTTAGCAACAAAGCTATTTTTACGTAGGTCCAACTTACTCTAATATTTATTCTACCACAATGTCCTAAATCAGAATACAAAGCCTCAGCCCCAGTAGTACAAAGGAATACACCACTTAGCAACCAAAATCCGCCTGGATAATGAACTAATAATTGATAAGCATAATAAGGGTTTAAAGCTTTTATAATATATAAATGTCCCCACATGCCCATCACACCCAATACGGCTAACATACTAAACCAAACTGTCATTAACGGACCAAAAGTGGCGCCTACAATTTTGGTTCCATATTGCTGAATAAAAAATAATAAAGTTAAAATAGCGATAACAATAGGTACAGTAGGAATAGTAGGATTGATTAATCGTAATCCTTCAACGGCTGATGAAACCGATATGGGTGGCGTAATTAAGCCATCTGCCATTAGCGTACTGCCGCCAATAATAGCAGGAAAAATAAGCCATCCTTTTGTTCTTCGAACTAAAGTATACAACGAAAATATTCCACCTTCGCCTTTGTTATCAGCCCGTAATGTGATGATTACATACTTTAAAGTGGTAAGTAAAGTTAATGTCCAGAAGACACAACTTAATGCGCCAAAAATTAACTCTTCGGTAATTATTCTATCGCCAATAATAGATTTTAAAACATACAAGGGCGATGTACCAATATCGCCGTAAATAATACCAAGGGTTACTAATAAACCGCCAGTGGTAAGTTTTTGTAGATGTGAACTGTGGCTATGCCCTTCGTTACTGCTCATAAATTTCAATGCTGAAAAATGCGGTGCAAACGTACATTAAACAAATGAAATGAACAAAATATTTTTTAAGATAGAAATCATATTTTGAAAATAATGGCTAAATGAAAATAAAATAGCTTTAACCTAAGTTGTAATACCCATGTAAAAAAATGACCCCATCAATGTATCGCATTTAAAAATTCTTGCATCAATTTTTTTTGGTCAAAGTATTGTTCGGCATGGTATCGGGCTTCAGTTCTTAATGTAGCAAGTGTATTTTTATTTTGTAAAGTGGCTATAATTTTATTTGCCATATCATTTGCTTCATTGGCTATTACAATATTTTTTTGATGGGTGGTATATAATCCATCGGCTGCTAAATCAGTAGCTACAATAGCATTGGCAGCAGCCATAGCTTCTACTATTTTTATGCGCACACCACCACCACTTTTTAAGGGCACAATCATTAATTGTTTATCATGCATAAATGCTGTTGCATCTTCTACTTCGCCTATTATTTTTACTCCTTTTATTTTCAAATCGAAATATCGCTTAGGCATATTTCTGCCAGCTAAATAAAATGTTGCATCGGGTATTTTGGCTATCACTTGTGGCCACACTTCTTTTAAAAACCAATCTACGGCTTCGGTATTGGGCATCCACTCCATACTGCCTAAATAAAATGTACTATTATCAATTCTAACCGAATTTATTATTTTAAACTCATCAATAAAAACACCAGCCGCCAACATTTTTACTTTTTCATTGCCTACAAAATTGGCAATATATTTTAATTCGTTTTGGTTAATAGCCGCTACTATATCTACTTTTTTCCAAAGTGCTATCTCTTCTCGTTTCATTTGCGCCGCCAATATTTTTAAATAGATATTTTTTGGAAACGATGCATTGGCTGATAGCTTTTGCCAAATAAAATGTTCAACATTATGCGCCCTAACAATAATTTTTGCAGATGAATATTGTTTAATTATAGCTACATACGAAGCCATAAATGCACCATCAATATGTATTAAATCGAAATTATTTTGTTGTAAAATTTCAATTAATTTGGTTTTGTAATCATCGCTTTCAAACCTACTTATATGATACGATTTATTTTTTATTAAATTAATAAAAGCCTGAATAGGCGATAGTGAAGTATTGTGATAAACGGTTACTAAATTGCAAATTGAAGTAAGCACCGATGATATATTTTCATCAGCTACAAAATGTTTTTTTGTATTGAATGAAAGCAATGTAACCTGATGCCCTAATTGATAATAAGCCTTTGTAAGATTATAAATACCAATGGCGCCGCCATCTTTTAATGGGTAAGGTAATCTGTAACTTAGTTGCAATATTTTCATTCTAATAAGAAGGCAATACTTTTATTTTAACAGTATTAATATGGGTATCACTTACCATTAAAATATCTATTTCGAAATTATCAATATTTAATTTTTCATCTTGTTCGGGTATGTTTTCGTGATGAGCCACAATGTAGCCAGCCAATGTTTCGTATTCGCCATGTGGAATATTTAATCCATATTTTTCGTTGATGTAATCAATTTCTATTCTACCACCAAAAATAAATTCATCTTCGGATAATTGTTTTTCAACCAATTCTTCAATGGCATCATGTTCATCTTTTATTTCGCCAAATATTTCTTCTAATACATCTTCTAATGTAACAATACCAGCCGTTCCGCCAAATTCATCAACCACCCAAGCAATACTTTTTCTATCCTTCATCAATAGGTTCATTAAATCTACGGCTTGCATACTTTCGGGTACTGCCGGAATGTTTTTAATAATAGAACGAATAGTGGTGGGGCGTTTTAATAAATCTTGATGATGTACATAGCCCATTACATTATCAGTATCTTCATCAATTACAATTAATCGACTAAGTTTTGTGCTTACAAATTTATTTTTCAATTCTACCATATTATCGCCAATATCGATAAACTCAATTTCTTTTCTGGGCACCATACATTCACGTACTTTTACCTGTGTTAAATACAATGCATTTTCGAAAAGATTGGTATTCATTTCGCCATCGTAGTTGGTTTCTTGGGGCTGGGTTTGTTTAATAAAATGTTCTAAATCGGCTCGTTCGAACACTGGCTTTTTTTCTTCTATTTTCATGCCTAATACAAATCGTAAAATCCATTTTGAAATGGAAGCAAATAAAATAGCTACGGGCGAAAGTATCCAATAGAATACTAAAAACGGAACAGCAAAAAAATTAAGTACTGCATTCGGATTTAAACGGAATAAGGCTTTGGGTAAAAATTCGCCAAATATTAATATAATAATTGCCGAAATAAATGTGCTGATTAATAACACTGTAAAATGATGTTGATTTTCATTCCACGAAAAAGTATTTCTGATACTCGGCTCTAATAAATGGCTCATCAGCAACGAATAAAAAATCATGGCAATATTATTCGCCACCATTATTGTTCCTATAAAATGCGAAGGCTCTTTTACAAACTTTGCTAATATGCGCCCACGAAGGCTACCTTGCTTTTTGTTTAATTCAATTTTTAATTTATTGGCCGATACAAATGCAATTTCATAACCCGAAAAAAAAGCCGATGCTAAAATGGTTAAGAAAATATATAGAAATAATAAACTCATATTTTTTTATTGATGGGCGAAGTTAATTGATTTAGTTTTTAAGACGAATAATTAAAATAAAAAAAGTCTTGAACTGGATACTTTGTTCAAGACTTTTTTCGATTCATCTTTTTTTATTATCAATATTTTAATTTCAATTCTACTCTTCTGTTTTTTGCTTTATTAGCTGCTGATGTATTTGGAGCAAGCGGCACTGTATCACCATATCCTACAGCATTTAATCGATTAGCTTCAACTCCATTTTTTACTAAATACGCTTTTACAGCATTTGCTCTTTTATCGCTCAATTCTAAATTTTTCATGGCATTGCCGCTATTATCTGTATGACCGCCAATTGCTAATTGGTAATCAGCATTAGCTTTTAATACTTCAATGGCTTTATTTAATGATGAATATGATGATGCTAATAAAATATCGCTACCCGATTGAAAATTTATATTTTTAATCAACACATCCAATTTCTTTTGGTCTTCAACTTTAATTTCGGGGCAGCCATTATTTGATGCTAAGCCTTTTAGTTTAGGGCATTTATCTAAATTATCAGCTATGCCATCGCCATCTGCATCGGGGCAACCATGCAATACTGCTAAACCTTTTTCTTTAGGACATTTATCATTTTCATCTAATACGCCATCGCCATCTGCATCAGGCAGTGGGCAGCCACTCATTTCTAAAGTGCCTTTTGCAGTAGGGCATTTATCAAAATTATCGGCTATGCCATCACCATCTGTATCAGGGCAACCATACATATCAGTAGTGCCTTTTTGTGTTGGGCATTTATCAATATTATCGGCTATGCCATCACCATCTGTATCGGGGCAACCTTTCATATCAGATGTTCCTACAATGGTAGGGCATCTGTCAAAAAAATCGGGTATGCCATCGCCATCTACATCGCTTGGGCAGCCTGTTGCATTTACTTTTATTGCTATTGGTGTGCCTGGGCATTTATCCTTTGTATCAATTATTCCATCACCATCCGAATCTTTTTTAGGATGTATATTAAAACTATAAACTAAGCCAATAGTGTGCAAAGCATACCAATCGCCACGAGTATTATTACTGATACTTCTTTTCGAAAATTGCTCATCAATTTCATCATTTCTATTAATGCCAAATACTGATTGTAATTGAATATGCAAATGATTGATTAATTTGAATTTAATTCCATAGCCTAATTCGTAACCGAAAGCCGAAGTATGTTTTATATGTTCGGAATGTGCAAACATATAACCTAAACCAGCTAATAAATATGGCTTTATGATTGCATTTTCATTCAACAATTTTCCATTATAAAATTTGTAATTGGCTTGTAAACCGTAGCTATAAAAATTACCATCAAATTTATTATTTGCATCCTTGGTGTAAGCCCAAGTGCTATAATTGGCATGGGCTACGCCATCAAATGATTTTGAGATATAAGTAGCTAATGAAATGCCTTGTGTTGATTTTTGAGTATTATCAAATTTGAAAAAATTATTTCCTAAATCACCATTGTATGCTGATTTACCGATTTGGAAACCTAATGCCCAGCGCTGCTCTTTTGATTGAGCCCAAAGCTGCTGAAAAGCAATTACGAATACTATTAATGCTAAAAATTTCTTCATTTTGAATTCAATTAATTTTCACAAAAATAAAAAAAGAAAACTTCAAATTGCTAGCCAGCACTATCAAAATATTAGAAAGATATTAAGATATAGATGTGATGATGCGATTGTAGAATGGCTGCCGAAGTTCCGAAGCTTCGAAACAGAATAGCATTTTTAAGAAAAATCAATATTATTGAAAACAAAGTTAGGCGAACTTTAAAAGTTCGCCTAACTTATAATGCGTAAGTTGGGTTAAATTAAAGATGGTACAATCTTTACGTTGTCATTCTAATAGCTTTCACAGGGTCTAATCTTGCAGCGGTATATGCTGGTATAAAGCCTGCAATTAAACCAATAATTATTGAAATGGATGTTCCGAAAATGATATTATTTAAAGTTAAAAACAATTTAAAATCGGCCAACCAATATACCATTTTTACTAAAATAAAAACCACACTAATACCTACCAAACCGCCTACCATACATAGTATTACCGATTCTAATAAAAATTCTAATAATATATCAAATTGCCTTGCGCCTAAAGCTTTTTTAATTCCAATTTGTTTGGTTCGTTCACGAACACTTACAAACATTATATTGGCAATACCAAATGCACCAATTAAGAGTGATAATAAGCCAATAAAAAAACCGCCCATATTAATGCTTGAAAACATGGAATTGAAACCATTTTTTAAAATACTCATTTCATTTAATGCAAAATTATCCTCTTGTGTTGGGCGAAGTTTTCTAACGCCTCGTAAACTTCTTGTAATTTCATCTTTTAATACTTCAACACTTATATTTTGTTTTGCTACTAATTTTATTGTTGCATCAACATCTCTATCAGTAACGCTTTGCAAGGTTTTCAAAAAATTGTATCCAATCAAGATAGTATTATCGTTTACATCGCTAAACATTCCATTTCCTATTTTTTTTAATATTCCAATTACTCTTACTCGTTTGCCATTCAGTTGTATTTCGTTGTTTAGTAAAGATTCAACATTGCTGTTTAATTCTTCCGCAGTTTTATTTCCTAAAATCACAAGCGGAACGCCAGATAATTCTTCATTACTATTAAAAAATCTACCACATAAAAACTCCATATCATTCATTTGTGCAAATGAGGCTGTGCATGCAGTTGCATTCATATTTTGTAACTCAGTAGAATTATTTTTTAAAGTAATATTATTTACGCCTACTGTAATATCTGCATTAGCACATGATGGAATTTCGCTTTTTAAAAGTTCCATTTCATCACGGTTTGGTACAGGTCGATTCCAATATTTCCACCAAGCATAATTTGCATCGCCAAAAGCCCAAGGCCATTTTTGAACCATGATAAAATTATTACCTAATTTATTCATGCCATCATCTAAGTTTTTTTTAATGCTATCAACGGCTGTAAATACTGCTACAATGCAGAATATACCAATAGAAATGCCCATTAACGAAAGAAACGAGCGCAAACGATTGGTTCGTAATTCTTGCATTGAAAGTGTAATGCTTTCAACAAAAACGTAAATTATTTTTTTCATAATTTATCTGTATAACAAATCAAATGTAAAAATGAAAAGCAATATGGTTGTAATTTTTTACAAAAAAAAAGCGGACTAAGAATAGTCCGCGATTTTATACACAAAACAACATGAAACGTGTGGAAACACAACTAACCACACCCCCATCACTTTAGTCTCTCTACTCTGATGTCGCCAATCAAGGCATTTTTCACATCAGCATTTTTAGTATTATATGTAATATAGAGAGCATCATTGCCATTATTAATTGAATACATTTCCCAAAAATTAGACTCTTTATTCGAAGATACTTGCATTGGTAATCCAAGGCGTTCTTCAACCTCTGTCCTATTCAAACTAAAATTAATTCCTTCGGGCAATTTACCTTGATATTGCTTAATATCATTACCCAAAAATTCATTCTTATTTACAAACATTACCGATGCTACATTTTTAGCATTATCAAAATTTAGCACTACACCTGCTTCTTTATTCAAATATTGAGAACTTTGCTCGAAATCAATCATCTGAACATTCGATACACCTAATTCTTCTTGATACTTTCTTACATCTGCATCATCTTTATTTTTCCCAATTAATTGTGTAGGTCGTAATGATTCAGTAAATATAGAATTATTTTCTTTATTTATTGAAGCTACTACTTCTTTTACATTATGCTCATTTATGGAATGGATTTCGGTATTTACAGTATTGGGTTGTTTATCCGTATTTTTCATGAAAATAAAATCGGTAACGCCAGCATTCATTTCTACACTTGAATTAGTATTAAATGTGGCCATCAATTGGTAATTATTTGCTTCTATTAAATAAGTAGCAAAAAACTTTTCATCGCCCGATGGATTTGATGTTTCAACTGGTTTACCTACCAATTGTTCTAATTGATTTCTATTTTGCTGAAATGAAATTCCTTTTGGTAAAGGATTAGAATAAACTGAACTGAATGAGCCTAAAAATTCTTTACCATTTAAAAACTGAACTTGCTGTAACTTATTTTTATTATCAAATTTAAAACTTAATCCAGCATTGCGCCAAATATAAAATACATTACCATCCATATTTGCTAATTCATAATCGCCATGAATAGATAAGATTGCTTTTTGAACTGATGGTTCATTAATATTTCTACCTAATAATTCAAAAAAATCATTGCCTTTTGGTTCGGGTAAAATTGCAGAAGCATCTCCAATTTGAATTTCAACAGGACTTTGATTAATGGAATTAGAATTTTGAAGAGCACCAATATTAGAATCTGAATAAACTTTAGTAGTTTTTTTAACTGCGCTGTTTACCTTCTTTTTATCGGTAGCAAATAAACTGACTGAAATTAAAAATGTGAGTAAAAGAAATGTAATTGGTTTGAAATTCATGATTGTGTGTTTTGTGTGTTCAGAATTACAAAATTAAGTGATTTCACTTATCAAATGCAAATTTTTATACAATTATTTTTTAATGCGTATATTAAATTAACTTTTATTCATTTGAAGATTATACCCTATTCTTTCAAAAATTTAGTAAATGAATACGTCAAATCGGCATTGATGGTTTTTAATAAATATAATCCTTTATTTAGTTGGACAATATTTATGTTGGTTTCCTCACCAATATTTTCAACAACAATTGATTCAACTTTTTGACCAAAAATATTGTAAATTTCTATATTACTATAATTAATATTTATGCCTTTGAAATGAATAATATCAATAGCTGGATTTGGATAAATTTCAATTCCAGCACTATTCGCAATTTCATTTAATCCACTAGCACAAACTTCATAATTAACTAAAATTGAATCGTGCCCTGAACAATGATTACTATCTGTAACAGTTACTGTGTATGTATATGGTGCAATTACAGTATAATATTGATTGGTTGTTGAGGTATTCCACCAATAGCTTGAAAATCCTGCACCAGCATTTAATAGTAATGTTTTGCCGAAGCAAATAGTGGTATCTCGTCCTAAATAAACTTTTGGCAATGGATCTACTACTATTTTTACTGAATCTTTACGAGTGCAGGTTCCTGCTAAATTTGTAACCGTTAAAGCATAAGTTGTAGTTGCGGTGGGTGTGGCTCTTGGGTTACTTATATTATCGTAAGATAATCCTGTTGAAGGCAACCATTTATATTTTAACCCTGATGATGGCGTTATACCAATATTACAATAATTACCAATACATATTTCTTTATCTAATCCGGCCTGAGCACTAATGGTAGTAAGTACTACAGTAATAGTGCTACTGGCTGCAATATTAGAAACCACACATGGGTCGTTGCTGGTAATGATGCAGTAAATCACATCACCATTTATTAATGAATTAGTTGCATAATTTGCAAAATTGCCAACTGTAACGCCATTTTTTTTCCATGCATATGATGGAGCACTTCCACCGCTTGTAACGCTGGCAGAAAATGTGGTCATAGTACCTTGGCAAACCGAAGTTGGATTCATCGTAATGCTTACTGTTGGTGTAAGTGGTTGAAACAATACATAAATTTTATTACTGGTAACAATCGTAGGCGTTGCACATGGATCATTGCTTGTAAGTTGGCACCAAATAGAATCATTATTTGAAATATTACTTATTGTTGCCGAGCTATTTATTAAGCCCAAACTAACCCCATTTTTATACCATTGATAAGTTGGAACAGTGCCTCCATACGTAATAGTAGCATTAAAATTGCATGAAGCAACAGTAGTACATACACTAAGATTAGATGAAGTAATTGCAACTGTAGGAACACAAGCTTGCAACAAACTGAAACTTGAGGCAAAGAGCAGCAATAGAATAATTGAAATATTTTTAATGTAGTTTGATTTCACAGTTTTAAATTTATTCAACAAAAATAGCTTTTTTTGTTTTTAATTAAAAAAAAATCGGAAACCTTTTCAATGTAAAGATTTCCGATTTTTAATTTCAAGTAAAAAATACTATCTGCTAACGATTATTTTTTTTGTTTCAACAAATTCATTGCTTGAAATAGTAACGAAATAAATACCTGATTCGAACTTACTTACATCTAATTGACGATTAGCATAAGGCAATATCGAACTTAATATTTCATCCACAATTAATTCGCCTTGCATATTAACTACTTTAATAGCTACATCTTTCAACTCTACTTCATTATTAAAATTGATAGTGGTGGTGTTAGATGCAGGATTCGGCATTATTTCAACAGTACTTACATGCTTTTGTTCTATAGCCGAAATGTTACTAATACTGAATTCATGTAATTCGCCATCATCCTGTATATCTGCTGTTGCTAAATTTAAAACTTCATCTAATCCTACATTTATTAAATGTATTCCATTTATTACAAACTCATTATTCGTATCTGCTTTTATTCTGGCTGGGCCATTACATGTAGTATACGCTGTAGTAGCCGAATAAACAATTGCACCACCTACACATTTATAATTATAATAAAAAGAATAATTCTGCCCTACTAACACTTGCGAATAGTAACCTGAAGCAGGTAAAGTTGCCAATGCTTGCACAAACCCTCTACCCAAACTTGGAACAAAGCCCATAACACGATATGGGTAAGTACTTGCCGCACTTTGTAAAGGTGGCGGAATACCTGCCGGTGGCGTTGTGAAATTAATATTTACTGTAGCACAATGATTTGGAATGGCTGTAATTGTTGGTGCTGATAATGTTCCGCCACATCCTATTACTGTACTAAGAACTTTTGCAGCGCAATAAATACTTGAACCCGTAGGGCTTGATACATCAACATATTTTACCCATACTTTATAATTTGCCCCTGATGTTAAACCACCAATTGTATAAGTAGATGTAGGATTTAAAGCTGTATAAACAGAACCTGCCGAACCTACTTTTTGCCAATACAAATAATATCGTAAACCAACCGTTGAAGAAAAACTTGGAAAGTTTACTTGTATGGTAGTGGTTGTTGGTGCTGATAATGAAATATCGGCGCCGATGCCTTGAATACTTAATGTATATGCTCCGCTTGGGTTTGAAGGTGTGCCTTGTAATTGCAGATACAAATATTGCCCTTGATAACTGGCTAAAGCTGTACTACTTAAAGCTAATACTCCAGTTGAAGAACATTGTATTTCGGCAAATGATGGCGCTGAACAAGGCGAACCACCTGATACTGAATACGCTGTAAGCATAGGAATAAATGTTTGACCATAGGTTGCAACTGACCGAATAGTAACGCCAGCAGCAAATGTAGGAACACGGAATCTGTACCAAACTGTTTTAGCTACATAGCCTGTTGTTGGTGTGATACATGAGGGTAATGGCTCGAATGATGCACTACTTGCTAAAACATTATTACCAGTATAATACACTAAACTTGGCCCCATAGGTGGATTATTCAATACATTTGAATTATCTAAACCAGCATATACCGAACCACCATTATCGTAAGCCGATACTACTGTTGGCAAGCCAGCAATATGACCAGAATTTGCAGAGCAATTTAAAGCAGCACAAGGGTTGTCGTTGCTGGGTACAGCACCACAACTTACTACATTTAATGCAAATGTTGAAGTAGCAGAACAACCATTAGTAGTACCTGTAACTGAATATGTAAGCGAATTAGTAGGCGACACATTAACAATAGAACCAATTAAATTACCCGGCAACCAATTATACGAAACTGCACCTGATACCGACATTGAATTTGTAGTACCTATACAAACTGCGCCAACTGGACCAGTTACTGTAACCACAGGATTTGGTTTTACAATTAAAAATTTAGCATGGCTAATCACCGTTCCGAAAGTATCTGTTGCTTCTATATGATAATAACCACTATCAGCAAATGCAGTGTTTGAAATGGCATACAAAGTTGAATTTGTTCCTACTGAACTTGTACCATGATACCATTGATAAGTAACCGCTTGTGCATCTTTATTTACAACGGCTGAAATATTTTCAGCACCATTTGCACAAACCGATGATGGACTCAAATTGGCTGTAAGCAATAGTTTTGGCCCTGCATGAAAATTTGCAGAGTCATTATTATTCAACACATCAAACTCGGGTGGAGTGCTGCGGCTGATTTGCGTAACCACTCTTCCGTTGTAATCATTCACAACCCAATTCACACAAAATTTCGAGCTGTCATGGTCGTTTAAAGTGAAAACTAAACTATCAATCAATTTTCTTCCTGAAGAAGTTACGCTGAAAAATTTAATCACCGCAGTGCCCGTATCGCCGCCATAGTTGCGGATGTAGTCGCACACTTGAATCGTATCGCCTTTACGGAATTTTATTTTACTAAACGTAATTCCTTCGTGCAATGATTTTGCAAAATCTGGCGCACCACCCACAATAATGGCTCTGGTGGCTTCATTGTTGGTTTCGTTGCTTTCTGCAATTACATTATTGATGTCGGCTTTTACTTTTATTATTTTCGGACCAACCAACGAATTGCTGTACAACGCAGTAGCAGCAACGGTTGTATCTTGCCCAGGATATAAAGTATCAATCGACACATCAATTCCTAACTGCACATTATCTACATAAAAACGAACCGAACATGGATTAGTTTTTACAGTTCCATAATTATGAATCGAAGAAACAATCGTGATATTTTGATTCGGATTTGGATTCAAATTACTTGGCGAAATATCTTGCGAAAGTATTTGTAAATCAGGTGTTCCAGCCGTTACCGTTACATAAATATAACCGATATTATTGCTCTCATTTTCTTCGCAATATTTATTGTCGTAATCTGCATTTACTTCAATTGAATAACTACCAACTGTGTTGAAAGTATGTGTGATAGAAACCGTTGAATTTGCCAACGCAGCCAAATGCGAAACATTATCTGTTCCTAAAATTGTGCTACCCAATTTGAATCGAACATGCACCGTATCAGCATCTCGTAAACCATTATTATACACTAAAGTATTCATAGTTAATGTGCTGCCAACTGGCGTTGAATAAGGATTACAAGACGAACCTGTGGCATAACAACTTAATCCTGCACTTAAATCTCTACCAAAATAATAATCCAAATCGTTATTGTTTTCATTCAATTCAGTGATTTGATTATCAACATCAGCAATGGCTGTAATAGTGTATGTACATGAATCAGAAGGAATTGTAAACGCATCGGATGTAACCAAAACACTATCGCCTGCATTCAAATTTGTAACAGATATTTTGCTGCCGATATTCACTCCATTCATTTTAAATCGAACTTTAAATGCGCCACAATTTGCACCCATATTTTGCACCGATGCCAAGAAATTTACCACACTTCCTGTTGGTGCATTGTTGTTGGAAACTGTTATGTAACG
This sequence comes from Bacteroidota bacterium, assembly GCA_041192505.1. GTDB lineage: Bacteria > Bacteroidota > Bacteroidia > Chitinophagales > CAIODY01 > CAIODY01. The sequence continues at coordinate 558 of JBEEMV010000206.1, read as the reverse complement.
AATAGATAATTCAGGCAAAGGCACATACAAAACTGCATTCAAATTATTGTTGGTTTCATTCAATTCTGCAATCAAATTTCTTCCATCAGTTTTTAATGTGAGGTAGTGGAAACCTTGTGCCAATGCAGGTTTGTTGAGATTTAAAGTAACATACGAATTGCCACCAACCAAAGACGAAACAATAGAATCAATCAAAATTAAATGAGCAAAACCACTCATCGAATCGTACACATACGTTTTTGAAATCGGTGCAATCACACAACTTCCATTATAATTTCTAACCGAAAAAGCAGTGCCACTTGTTTGTGTAAAATATGCCAAATACAAATCAGGTTTATTGAAAATCACATTGATAACATTACTACCATTCACGGTTGATTTTGTGTTGGCTTTATTGTAATAAGTATGTGTAAACGACAACGTATGATTTCCAGCCGCCAACGTGAAAGCATCATTGTAGCTGGCGTTTTGAGTGATTGACATCGAATCTAAATGATGGGTGTAACTCAAATTTCCAACCACAAAAATCTTAAACGTATCACGATAAGATTTTGCATT
>JBEEMV010000205.1:0-5170 GCA_041192505.1 Bacteroidota bacterium | reverse complement strand
CTCTTTCGGAAATTTTTGATGTTCATCACGTTCAATAACGCCTGGCAAACAATCATTTTGTGCAAAATCACGAGCTGCTTGGCGTACTGCTAATTGTTCTTCTGTTAATTCAAAATTCATTACTGTAAATAGGTTATTTGTTATAGAAAATCAATATAAATCTACATCTAATTAATGTAAAGTGGACGCAAATATGATAAAAAAAAGCGAATTTATAGGTGTTAAACTACAAATAATGAATTAGCTATTCTTACACTTTTATATCCTCATTGAGGGGCATTTAGCAATCGGGTAATGGATAGTTGCTTGTTTTCTATTTGGGAAAGATTTTAGTATTTAGGCATTAGATGGAATTCTAATAAAAATTAGACAGGAATATTTTTAAGAAAAAAGCACTTGTATTAATGTCTAAATACTAATATCTCAATACTAACTTTTCGGATAATCGTAATTCACCATCCATTTAATTCCGAATTTATCTGTCCAGATACCAAAGTAAGCACCCCAAAATGTATCTTGAATAGGCATTTCAATTATTCCACCAACAGATAAACCATTAAAAATTTCATCTGCTTCTTCTTTTGTATCGGCATTTAATGATAAAGAAATTTGATTGCCTGAATTTAATTTGTGCCCTTCCGATGCTAACAAATCGGTTGCCATCAACGTAATGCTGTCGTTAATTTTTAATGCTACATGCATCATCATATTCTTTTCATTATCGGGCAAATTATCAGCAGCACCGGGCACATCGCTGAACCGTTGGAAGGTTAAAAACTCACCACCGAAAACTGATTTGTAAAAATTCATGGCTTCTTCGGTATTGCCCATGAAGTTTAAATAAGGAACTAATTGTGTCATTTTTGAAAAGTTAATTTTAATTTGTATTGCTATTTTATTTTTCTAAAATCTAATATCTAAGTACTATTATCTACTCCCCATTAAACGCTTTTTCTAAATCGGCTATCACAATTTTTTTCATCCTCAACATGGCATTTATGGCTCGGTTGGCTTTTTCTCTTTCGGGGCTACCAATAAATTTACCTAATGCTGTAGGAATGATTTGCCACGATACGCCAAACTTATCTACACACCAACCACACATACTTTCGGCACCGCCATCGGCAATTAATTTATTCCAATATTCATCTACTTCGGTTTGGTTTTCGCAACTCACCATCAACGAAAATGAATCTAAAAATTCGGTTACTTGACGGGTGTTAAGAAAATGAATTACCTGCCCTTCAATTTCCATTGTGCCGGTAAACACCGTTCCATCAGGCAGTTTCATCTGGTTAATAATTTTTGAATTTTTAAAAACAGAAGCATAAAAATTCATTGCTTCGCCAGCTTCGGTATTGAACCAAAGGAAGGGCGTAATTTTTTGTTGAGTTGACATGGGTTGATTTTTTTTGAACACGGATTAAACAGATGAAACGGATTTTAAAAGATTTTATCTGCGTTAATCTATTCAATCAGTTTAATCCGTGTTCTATTATTTATTTTTAAGTTTTGCTAAATTTTCTTTCAATCTAAATTTCGTCATTTTAGTAACCAACCCCACCGGAATTGGTTTGCCAATTGGAAACTGCACCGAACCTTTTGCACTTTTATATTTTGCAATTTCTTCTTGAAAAGCAGCTATAGGTGCAGCACCTGGGTAAAAACCAATATGATTTTTAAATGCAGCGAAGTAAACCAAAATCCGTCCATTAACTTTAAATGCTGGCATTTTATAACTAATCACTTCTTCTGCATCGGGCACAGCTTTTAAAATAGTATGTCGTAAAGTTTCCATCATTTCTTTTGCCTCTTCAGGAAAAAGTGAAATGTACTCGTTGATGTTTTTTACTTCTTTCATGTTGGAATTTTAATTCGCCTCTACATGCTTTTTAAAATTATCTAAAATAGCTTGCCAGCCTGCTTGCTGCATATCTAAAGGATTTTCGCTTTCAGGTTCAAATGATTCAACCACTTTAGTGATGCTACCATCAGCAATAAAACGAACTGCCATTTTTCGTCCATCACCCATTGTTGATGCAATTAATTCTTGCTGCTTTATTTCGGTGTGAATGCCTCCAAAATCGAAACTAAAACTGCCATCTTTTGCCGCCATAGTAGCCGAAAATTTTCCACCTTCACGTAAATCATTTTCCGATTTTGGTGTGTGCCAATCGGGCGAAGCGTTGTTCCATTGCATGATGTGTTCAGGTGTTACCCAGCAGTTCCAAACTTTTTCTATCGAAGCGTTTACAATGGCTTCAACTGTGATTGCGTTATTCATGTTTATTTATTTTTGTTGACATTAAATATTCTATTGCAAAAAAAGGCGACTACTAAAATAAGTAATCGCCTTAAATAAAAGAAAACAATTTAAAGATTTGTTATTCCATCACAATTTTACCATTACCAATTTTATTTCCGTTATTTTTTAATTCATAGAAATAAATTCCGCTACTCAATTCATTTCTATTTAAAGTGATAATATTGGTTTGATGCGTAAGCGTTTTTACTTTTTCACCTAATACATTTGTAATCGTTACATTTATATCTGCTGTGCCTTTCAAGCCATCAATACGAATTGTAGTGAATTCATTCATTGGGTTGGGTGCTACTGAAATAGTTGGCAATTCATCTTTTTTATTGGCTACTGACAAACTAAAATCAACTGTGTTTTTTGTGGTGTTGGTAACAACAGGCGAATTGAAATCAAAATAAATATTCGCTGTATTGTTCAATGTTGCGCCTTGTGTTAAACCGCTTTTCAATTTTATTTTGAATTGCAAATAGCCATGACTGTGTGGTTCGTCATGTGTGCTATCGGGCAACATAATATTTTGAAATTTCCAAGTTGCTAATCTTGTTATATCATCAACCGATAAAGTATTATTGTTGCTACTTTCTAACATTTGCAAAGTGCTTAAATCTAAATCAGCATCTATCACATCTTTCACCACAACATTTACTGCTGGTGCTGTACCTGTGTTTTGAAAACGAATGGTGTAAGTCAGTTCGCCATTGTTATTTGGGTTAATAGCACCGTTTGCACCTTCACCCACAGGCGATACTGTTTTTTCATTTGGGTCATAAGAGCCAACTACAACTTGCTGATAATTGGTGGTGTTGTTTGCTAAATCAACATCGGTTCCGCTTGATAATACGACCGACGTATTGTGATTTAAAACACTTCCCAAACTTGTTATTGAAGCTACATTAAGCATAATTGTATTTTGTGAATAGGCACCAGGAGATAAGGAAGAAACAACCCAACTTACTTGATGTGTTGTTGAATTATTAGTTCCATTAATTGCATTTGCAAAAATCAAAGATGGGTCGTAATTGAAAACCACATTACCACCAACTGTTGTGCTACCAATGTTTTTCACGGTTACATAATACCATGCGCCATAGCCCGGAACTGCGGTGTTGGCTGGTGTAATATTCACCATTAAATTATCACCTGTGGTTGAACTGATTGGATTTAATCCAAAATCATTTCCGTTATAAGTTGTTGCGTTGCTTGTAGTTATATTGTATTGTGTAGGCGATGTGCTGATGTTATAACCTGTATAGCCGCTCAATACTGGGTTGCAAGTGATATTGTAAGTGCCATTACCATAATAAAGCAAGGCTGTATAGTTACCAAAATAATCTGTATAAACATGAGTGCTCATAGTATTGCCATACACATCTACCCGAATGGCTGAAGCATTTAATTCGCCTGCATCTTGTGTTCCATTGCCATTGGTATCAAAAAATACATGACCAGCAATTGTTGAAACAGTATCTACATAACCAAAATCAAAACCGCTTAAATGCTGATTGCCAGTGGTTGTAACAACATAATGGTCTGTATTTAATGGTAATGTTCTTGAATACATCCAAATATTAGGCGCATAAATAGAATCAGTACCTGATGGTAAAATGAAAGAATAATTTCCCACTACATCAGTGTAAGCATAAGTTGATGTGCCTTGTGCATACAAATAAATATATTGATTTGCGATGCCCAATTCACCTGCATCTTTAATTCCATTATTATTTACATCGTTGAAAACATTGCCTGTTAAAGTGTCTGCATTGGGAATTGGTATTAAAATTTGTTGTGTAATACTATCGCTGCATTGTTGAGCATTATAAACTGAAAGATTTACCCAATGCATACCACCTGTTACAAATGTATGCGATGGATTAGCAATATTATCGCTACCACCATCATCATAACTCCAATAGTAAGTGGTAATTGCACCCGTTGATGTGCTTGTAAAGTTAACCATAGTGCCTGTTGTTGAATAGGTAAATGAAGCAGTTGGTTTAGCAAAAACACTTACAGCAATATTTTGAGTGCTTGTATCGTAGCAATTATTGGAAGGGTTGTATGAAATTAAAGTTACTGTGTAAGTGCTCGATGAAGCATACGTATGATTCATTGAAAAAACACTTCCAAATGTTCCATCACCAAAATTCCAGTTATATGAATTTCCTTGCACATAATTAGCTGCTCCAAAATAATAAATACCACCACAATAATATCTGCTTGCATTAAATTGAGCTTGCCCAGCACAAGCGCTTAATCCACTGATTGTAATTGGCGATAACAGAAACGAATCACGACAATTGTTTGAATACACAATAACATAGGGCGTAAACGTTCCATTTGTTGTATATTGATGAGTGGTAGATGTATTTTGTCCATTTGCAATTTGATTGCCATCACCAAAATACCAAGTATAATATTTGGTGCTTGTACCATTTATTGTATTGCAATTAAATGTGTATGTACTTCCGCTTTGAAGTGTTGTTGTAGCTGTGGTAATAGCTACACATGGAGTCATATAAAATCCAAAATCTAAATTTGAAATATGTTGATTACCTGTAGTTGTAAATGAATAATAATTAGTTGGTAAAAGCGGTAATGTTTGTACATAGCCACTTGGTGTATATGCAAAAATTGAATCGGTGCCAGATGCAACAATAAATTGATAATTTCCGTTTGCATCTGTGTAGGTATAATTATAATTTCCATTTGAATATATTGATACATATTCATTGCTTCGCCCTGCTTCGCCAATATCCTTTATTCCATTATTATTTGTATCGTTAAATAATGCACCACTTAAAGTATCAGCATTTGGAATATTAAGAAATATAGTTTGCAAAATGCTATCAC
>JBEEMV010000204.1:0-3107 GCA_041192505.1 Bacteroidota bacterium | reverse complement strand
TGGTGCATTCAGATTTATTCCTTGTGTTGGTTTCAACTATTACTTTACAAATTGGTTAGCTATCGGTGCTGAATTTGGATGGGGTTTTACATCAAGCTCTACAAAGGCTGGTACAAATACAACAACTGTAACACCTACAGCTGGCAGTGCTATTACTACAGTATCTAATACTGCTAAAACAAGCAGCGCAGGATTTAATACAATTGGTTCAGGACTAATTACTGTAACCGTTGCTTTTAATCATAAGTAATACAAAAACTATTTTACTAAAAAGGGCTGAAGATTTTTTCTTCAGCCCTTTTTTTATCCTTGATATTCTCCATACGTTTTTCGTAACACATCTGCTATTTCGCCTAATGAAGCATAAGCTTCTACACATTCAATCACAGTAGGCATCAAGTTTTCAGAGCTTTGAGCCACGGCTTCTAATTTAGTTAAAAGCTGATTTACTTTTTCATTATCTCGGCTGGCTTTTAAATTTTTTAGTTTTTCAATTTGATATTTTTGAACCGATTCATCCACTTTAAACAAATCATTTTGTGCTTCTTCTTTTGCCTGAAATTTATTTACACCAACAATTACTTTTTCATTCCGCTCAATTTTCTTTTGATATTCATAAGCACTTCGTGCAATTTCATTTTGAATGAAACCCTGTTCTATGGCTGCCACCGAGCCGCCCATGGCATCTATTTTTTCAATTAATTTCCATGCAGCAGTTTCTAATTCAGTAGTTAAATTTTCTACAAAAAAACTTCCTGCTAATGGGTCAACGGTATCTGCAACGCCACTTTCGTGGGCAATAATTTGTTGCGTACGCAATGCAGTTCGTGCAGCTTTTTCTGTTGGTAATGATAATGCTTCGTCGAAACCGTTGGTGTGTAAGGATTGTGTGCCGCCCAACACCGCAGCCAATGCTTGCATGGTTACTCTGATAATATTGTTTTCGGGTTGTTGCGCTGTTAAAGTACTGCCACCTGTTTGTGTATGAAATCGCAACATTTGTGCCTTCACATCCGTTGCACCTAATTCCTTTGTAATGCTTGCCCATATTCGTCTTGCGGCTCTAAACTTCGCTACTTCTTCAAACAAATTATTGTGTGCATTGAAGAAAAAAGATAATCGTTTTGCAAATACATTAATATCCAAACCTTTGTCCAATGCGGCTTTCAAGTATGCTTTGCCGTTGGCTAAAGTAAATGCCAACTCTTGCACCGCATCGCTTCCAGCTTCACGAATATGATAACCACTGATGGAAATGGTATTCCATTTTGGTAAATCGGTACTGCAATATTCAAATATGTCAGTAATGATTCGCATGCTGGGCTTTGGCGGATAAATGTAAGTGCCACGAGCAGCGTATTCTTTCAAAATATCATTCTGGATTGTGCCGCTTATTTGTGATAAATCGGCGCCTTGTTTTTTTGCTAACGCAATATACATTGCCAATAAAATAAACCCCGAAGCATTGATGGTCATTGAGGTGGTGATGTCTTGCAATTTTATTCCGTCGAACAAAATTTCGATGTCTTTCAACGAATCGATGGCAACACCAACTTTTCCTACTTCACCATCAGCCAGCGCATGATCGCTATCATAGCCAATTTGAGTAGGTAAATCAAATGCCACACTCAAGCCTGTTGTGCCTTGCCCCAACAAAAAATGATAACGCTTGTTAGATTCTTCGGCAGTGCTAAAACCTGCATATTGGCGCATTGTCCAATATCTTTCACGATACATTGTTTTTTGCACACCTCTTGTAAACGGATATTCAGCAGGCTTTTCAGCCCCATTAAAATTTTCGGGAAGTGTATTATACAACTCTTTTATTTCAATACCTGAATCGGTGATTTTGTTCATCAGTAAAATTTTGTTTGTTGTAATTTGATTGTAAAAAAAATTCTAAAAATTTCGGCAATAAAATTCAATCTTAATTTCTTTTGGCTTCAATTTGAGCAAAAGCTATATCGGCATCAATAAAAACTTGTTTCTTTTTTTTAGCAGCATCATAGCGTTTGATATCTTCTAGTTCTTCTAATTCAGTCATCATTTTTTCAAACTCTCTGGCTGAAAGAATTACCATGTTTTTTCCTGCTGTGTCTTTAATATATTGTGGCTGAACAGAAATCATACAACGATTAATTTAATTGATTTCAAAGATACATAAACATTGATTAAATTGTAAAAGTAAGGGGTTTGTTGAAAACGTATTGAAATAAAAAAGGCTACTAAAGAATTCTTTAGTAGCCTTTCAGTATATGCTTTTTGATTAGTAAAGTCTTACTGTTGTACAGCCATTAGATGCAATGGTTACAGTACCTGACCATGTCCCTGTTCCAGGGGAAGCTTCAGCGGCAGAGTATGTATATGTTCCTGGTTTTGCTTCGTATGTAAAGCAACCACTTGCACCACACGAAGGAGTTGAAGATTTATCAAGTGTAATATTTCCACTTGTTCCATCAGCCATTACCACCACTACAATACCTAAACCACTAATAACATCATTCCAAAATGTTACTTTCCCTTTGTATTGACAAGTCCCATCGTCTTCATTTGCTTTTGAATTATAAGTTAGTGATGTTGGGTCGGTACAGCCCCTTACTGTTTTTTTGCAACTATACATTAATGTTGTTGCCATAGTTAGGGCAATGATTGTGAGTACTAAGTTCTTTTTCATTTTTAAATTGGTTTTATTTTGAAAATTTATTTCGGCAAAAATAAAAATATTTGGATACATATGTGTATCCAGTACAGATTTTTTTTAATAGGACTTTCACACTGTGAAAAATCCTGCAAAAGTTAAAGAATTTGGTGTGCATCTTAGGCGACTAAGGCAAGCAAAAGGATTGAGTCAGCAACAATTAGCAGACTTAGCAGATGTTTCTAAAATAACTGTTCAACGAATAGAAAATGCAAAATTTAATGTAACACTCGACACATTAATATCTTTATCAACCGCATTAGAAACGCCACTTTCAAAAGTGTTTCATTTTTAAATTTAATTCTCTTCTTTAAAGTTTTACATTTGTTTCAATGCAAATAAAAATAATTAATCAATCCAACAATCCATTACCTGCTTACGAAACCAAAGGCGCAGCAGGGTTAGATAT
>JBEEMV010000203.1:0-5447 GCA_041192505.1 Bacteroidota bacterium | reverse complement strand
ATATTCAACTAAAGCCTCAATACCAACTCTTTCAGTTAAAAACAATGCTACACCTGGGCCAAAGCCAATTACAGTTCCATTAATTTTGTTTTTATTTACTGCTGTTCCCGAAGAAGTAACTTTGCCCAAGCCATAACTTAATTCGCCAAATGGAGCAATTTTACCAATCTTTTTATAATATCTAACAAAGGCACTTAAGTTTGCATTCGAGTTAAATGAGTAATTTAAATTTTGATATTTATTTGAAACTTCATAACGCAATTTTAAACCTAAAGCAAAATTTTTAGCTACAAATATTCCAATATTTGGTGATACAGTTAAATCTAATAATGTGGGTGTAGTAACAGTTGCAGAAGCTCCACCATTTGTAAAATTAGTAGTTTCCTTTGCTTCACTCCAATTAAAATTTACAATGCCACCTGCCAATACTTTACTTCTATCTGTTTGTTGTGCAAAAGTGGTTATTGAACACATTGCCAAAGCCACGATTAAAAAAGTTTTTTTCATTTTATTTATTTTTATTTGATGATGAACAAAAGTAATTATCTGTTTTAAAAATTAGTTATACAATTAGTTTTTTTTGATTAAAAATTTCGTTGGCTAAGTTTATCCATTCTTCTACAGATAATTGCTCGGCTCGTTTATCCAACGTTGCCGAATTAATATCATCCGTATTGGTAAATGCTTTTAATGAATTGCGTAATGTTTTTCGGCGCTGACTAAAGCCTGCTTTTACAGCCCTAAAAAATGATTTTTCATCTAATATCTCAATTTGATTCTCTAACCTTGTAAACCGCACCACACCGCTATTTACTTTTGGTGGCGGATCGAAAAAATGAGGCGGCACATCAAATAAATATTCTACTTTAAAATATGCTTGCGAAAAAATAGAAGTAACACCAAATACTTTATTGCCATGTTTTGATGCTAATCTTAAAGCCACTTCTTTTTGAAACATACCCACCATTTCAACTACTTGGTGGCGCTGTTCAATTACTCTAAAAACAATTTCGGTTGAAATATTATAAGGAAAATTTCCAATTACACTTACCTTTTCATTGGGGTAATATTTTTCAAAATCAACTTTTAAAATATCTTGATGAATAAATTTTATGCCTTCAAATTTTTGTGGAATTATTTCAGCCAATCTATCATCCACATCTACCGCAGTAAGATTAGGATGGTATTTTTTGTATAAAAATTTAGTTAATATTCCTAAACCTGGTCCTACCTCAATTACTTGCTGAACAGGGCTTTTCAGCGCTTCAACAATATCCAAAGCAATGCCATCATCTTTTAAAAAATGTTGCCCTAACGATTTTTTATGTTCAAAATTTTTCTTCAATTTCAATATTCTTTTTTTATCAATTTTAATAACTCATCGTATGTTCCGCCACGGGCAGCTATAATTTCTTTTCCAAAAATATAATTATCCGAACCATTAAAATCGGTTACAAATCCGCCTGCTTCTTTTACCAAAATTGCACCACCAGCCACATCCCACGAATTTAAATTAAATTCAAAAAATGCATCGCCCCTGCCTGCTGCAACATAAGCCAAATCAAGTGCTGCCGAGCCGAGCCTACGAAAAGCTCTGCTTTCATTTACTAACCTACGCATGATGTTTAAAAATTTTTCTAACACATCTGTTTCGTTATAAAAAAAGCCTGTAATGATTAATGAATCGTGTAAAATTTTGTGTTTTGAAATATCCAATTGCTTACCATTTACAAATGCACCACCATTTTTAAATGCATAAAATTGTTCGTTGTGGCTTACATCATGCACTATTCCCAAAATCACTTCATCATTGTGCAACAAGCCCACACTTACCGAATAAAATGGCAAACCATGCAAAAAATTTGTAGTTCCATCCAATGGGTCAATCACCCAAGTAAATTCTTTTTTAATTTGCTCAATCGAATTTTCTTCGGTAATAAAACCAGCTTCGGGCAAGGCTTTGCTTAAGCCTTCTACCAATATATGTTCGGCATTAATATCAACTTCGCTTACTAAATTATGCAATGATTTTATTTGCGGTTCAATTTCATTTAATCGTAAAGATTGAATAAAAATATATTCAACTGCTTTATTAACTACAAGCCTTGTTTGATGCAATAATTTTTCTAATTGTTCGGGGTTCATGTTTTCAAAAAATATTTTTTAAATGTAGCAAACAAAATAATGGCAAGCGATAAAAAAACAAAAAGCCATTCTAATTCATTACCATATTGAACAAAAAAAGTTTTTCTATTCAGCATTGTTGCTTTATAATTGATAGCGGCTTGTTTCCAATAATCTGTTTTCGAAATTACATTTCCATATTCATCAATAACACCACTAAAGCCATTGTTGGCGCATTGTAACACCTCTCTTCTGGTTTCAATAGCACGAAGTTTTGCAAATTCAAAATGTTGTTTGTAGCCTGGTGTATTGCCCCACCAACCATCGTTGGTAATAATTAATAAAACATTGGCATCGTTTTTTACAAAGCCCGAAACAAAGCTGCCATAAATAGATTCGTAACAAACCATGGCTGCAATATTTTTTTTATTGGCTATTAAATTTGTTCGTTCTTCTTGTGTTCCATTATTATCTGATGCGCCGCCCATATCAATTAATAATGGTTTTAAGAATTTAAAAAAACCTGGATACGGCATCCGTTCAACGCCTGGAACCAATTTCGATTTATAATATTTTTGAATAGAAATAGTAGTATCCATCAAAACTGATGCATTAAAAACATCGGCATATTTATTCGAATTGCCTAATTGATTGGCTGAAGGTGTTTTGGGCGAATCATACATTTCAATTAACGATGTACCTGTAATCAATTTTGCTTTTGGATATTTTTTCAAGAAACTTCGAACTGCAATTATTTGTTCATCGCTATTAAAATTAGTAAGCCAAATAGCTGTAGACAAAGCTGTTTCGGGAAAAACGATAATTGTGTTTTGGGTAGTATCAATATTTTTTTCAATTAAGTTGAACAATTTTTGCAATTGTTTATCGGCTGTGCCATCAACAAATTTTTCAGAATAAGGGTCGATATTAGGCTGAATTAAAAGAAAATTTTGTGTTGGATTTTTAATAAACAAATCTTCAAAAGGTGCAACATATTCAACCATAAATGAAAATAAAATAGGCACAGCAATAATAGCAAAAGGCTTTATCCATCGGCTGATAAAAGATTTTTTATGATGAATAAATAAGGCAGAAAAAATAGAAATATTAGCTAGCCATATCCATGCGCTTCCGCCCAAATGCCCTGTATATTCGTACCATTGAATCCAATGCGTTTGTGTGGCAAATGAATTTCCTAAAGTAAGCCAAGGCCAAGTAAACTCCCATGTAAGATGTATTTTTTCGAAGGCAACCCAAAACACTACTAATATCAACCATTTATATTTTGATGCAAATCTGTTTTCAAAAAAATAATATAATAAAACAGGAAAACTTTGTAGCAATGCATTTAAAATAATGGCAGCCGTAGCGCCACCTGCCGATGCATTCCAAACCCACCAAGTGCTGGCAATATTCCAAATTAAAAAAGTAAAGTAAGTATTGGCAAACCGCAGCCATGCTTTATTTGGCGAATTTCGTAATTGCTCTAACGATAATAAAAGTGGCACCAAAGCCACAAACATAATGGGCGTAAAATCATTCATTGGGAAACCAAGCCACAATAAAAATCCGCTTACTGCCGATTGAAAAAATATCTTTTTTATATTCATTGTTAAAACTAATTAACTACAATTTTCATTTTTACAAATATCATTTTCTTTTTCAATTTCGAGTGTGATGTGTTGAATATTTTGATGTTGCAAAATGTGTTTTATTTCTTTTTTCATTTTTAATTCATTAGCATAAATAGAATTTTGAGCCACTACAATATGCGCCGTTAAAGCATTTTGGCTGGTGCTTATTGCCCAAATATGAATATGATGAATATTTACAACGCCATTAATTGCATTTATTTTTTGTTTAATTTCATCTATATCAATTTGTGTAGGTACACCATCTAACGATAGCCTTACCGAATCTTTAAGCAATGTAAAAGTGGAATAAATAATTACTGCAACTACTACCAAACTCATGATAGAATCTAACCAAAACCAATTGGTATAATAAATAATTATGCCTGCAATTATGATAGATAACGACACTAAAGCATCGGCTAATAAATGCAGGTAAGCACCTTTCACATTCAAATCATGTTCTTTATTTTTGAAAAATAAAAAGGCAGAAGCCGCATTAATAATTAAACCCATAGTAGCTACTATTGAAATCATTTTTCCTGATACGTTTTGCGGATGAATGATTTGATGAAATGCTTCAACAGCAATAGCTCCGATAGAAATTAATAACAAAACAGAATTTACTAAGGCAATTAAAACCGATGTTTTTTTATAGCCATAAGTGTATTTTTTTGTGCTTTTAGATTTCATTAATAATATGGCAATTAATGATAAAGCCAACGAACCAACATCAGCTAAATTATGACCTGCATCAGATAATAAAGCCATCGAATGATAATTGAATCCTGCCACCACTTCAACTATTACAAATGCCATATTTAAAATAATACCAATGATAAAAGCAGTATTAATGTTGTTGGGTTGATGATGGTGTTCGTGGTGATGATGCGAATGATTTGACATCAGAAATTAATATTATTAAAATGCTAAGCTATAACATAAACTAATTCTGTAATAACAAAAAAGGTATCTTTACACAATAACAACAATATAAAAAATTTGAAAAAGAGTACACCAGAAGAGAATAAAAAGCCCACCGCAAAAAGAAATAGCAACCCCGAAACTAAACATAGCAATACTAAAATGCCTGTATTTGAAGGCACTTTAGATATGAACAAACATGGTTATGGTTTTGTAATTATTGAAGCCCGACCAGGGAATGATATCATTGTTAGAAACAATCATTTAAATACTGCAATTAACAGAGATACAGTATTGGTGCAAATAACAAATGAATCAAAAAGCAAAACAGAAGGAAAAATTATTAAAGTTGTAAAACGTGCTAACGAATATTTTACAGGTGTAGCTCATGTAAAAAAAGATTTTGCATTTGTATTGCCTGATAAAAAATATGGAATGACCAACGACATTTTTATACCTGCCAAAGGATTAAAAAATGTAAAAGATGAAAATAGAGTAATTGTAAAAATTACAGACTGGGAAGGTGGTAAAAATCCAATTGGTAAGATTGAAGAAATCTTAAGTGGCTCATCGGTAAAAGAAATTATGTGGAAGACTATATTGCTAGATCACGGCTTTCCGCTTGATTTTCCGAAGGAAGTTATTCGTGAATGTGATAATATTTCTACAGAAATCACAAATGATGAAATTGCAAAAAGAAGAGACTTCAGAAACATTACTACGTTTACAATTGACCCTGAAACAGCAAAAGATTTTGATGATGCCTTA
>JBEEMV010000202.1:0-8493 GCA_041192505.1 Bacteroidota bacterium | reverse complement strand
CCGATGTTGCCCACCAATGCAGCTTTGTATCCGGCTTTCACCAATATATGATGAATTAAAGTTGTTGTGGTTGATTTGCCATTGCTACCTGTAATGCCTATCAGCTTTGCATTTCCGCTATATCGAGCAGCAAATTCAATTTCGCTAATCACATGAATTCCTTTCGCTCTTATTTTCTTTATCAACTCCACTTTTTCAGGAATACCAGGACTTTTCATTACTTCATCTGCATTCAAAATTTTTTCTTCCGAATGTTTTTCTTCTTCAAATTCGATATTGTGCTGTTGTAAAAGAACTTTGTATTTATCTGCAATTTTATTTTTATCACTTAAGAAAACTTCAAAGCCTTTTTGCTTGGCAAGAATTGCTGTTCCTGCTCCTGATTCACCACCACCAAGTATTACAAGCCTTTTCATTTTTTATTTTTTGCCACGAATTCACTAATATTTTTTATTCGTGCATTTGTGGCGATTTATTTTTATCTAATTTTTAATGTTGCAATCGTAAACAACATTAGCATAATTCCGATGATAAAAAATCGCATTACAATTTTCGATTCATGCATTCCATTTTTTTGATAATGGTGATGCAATGGCGACATTTTAAATAATCTGTTTTGCTGTGCATATTCCAATCCATATTTTCTTTTGCGATATTTAAACACTCCTACTTGCAGCATCACTGATAAATTTTCAACCAGAAATATTCCACAAAAAATAGGAATCATTAATTCTTTTCTAACACACAATGCCATCGTTCCAATAATTCCACCTAATGCCAAACTTCCTGTATCGCCCATGAAAACCTGCGCTGGATAAGTATTGTACCACAAGAACCCAACACATGCACCAACGAATGCTGCACCAAAAACCACCAATTCGCCCACACTTGGTATGTACATAATATTTAAATAACGGGCAAAATTTAAATTGCCACTTACATAAGCAAACACAACTAATGTAACGCCAATCAATGCCGAAGTGCCTGTTGCTAAACCATCAATTCCATCAGTAATATTTGCACCATTTGATACTGCTGTGATGATGAACACAACAATTAAAATATAAATTATCCATGCATAATTTTCGTAGCCTTCGCCCAACCAATTTAATAATTTTGCATAATTAAATTCATGTGTTTTTACAAATGGAATAGTTGTAACTGGCTTATGAATACTCTCCATTGAAATTTCAACATCTTTATTAAAAGCTTGTAGCACATTTAGTTTTGCAATGGCTGAAGCTTGTTCTACGCCATCTTTCACTACTTCCTTTTTAATCATTACATTCTGATTAAAGTACAAAGTTGTTCCCACAATCAACCCCAAACCAACTTGTCCCATCACTTTAAACTTACCTGCTAAACCTCGTTTATCTTTTTTGAAAACTTTAATGTAGTCATCTAAAAATCCAATCAAACCCATCCAAATTGTAGTTGCTAAAAGCAATATGATGTATACATTCAGCACTCTTGCAAAAAATAATGTTGGAATTACAATAGCTGAAAGAATAATCAAACCACCCATTGTTGGCGTACCTTTCTTTTGTTGTTCGCCAGCTAAACCTAAATCACGAATCGTTTCACCAATTTGTTTGTTCTGTAAATATTTTACAATACGCTTACCTAACAACAATGAAATTACCAACGATAAAATCGCTGCCATTGAAGCTCTAAAGGTGATGTATTTAAACAGCCCCGAACCTGCAAGGTTAAAATGATCGTGTAAGTAATTGAATAAGTAGTAAAACACTTTCTTTGTTTTTTATTTTTTATAGAACACAGATGACGCTGATTTTTTATGATTAAAACGGATTTTTAATCTGTGTAAATCATAACCATCATAATAAATCCGTGTGCCATTTTTTTTATTTGTCGTTAAGGAATTCCTTCACCACTTCCACATCGTCAAAGTGATTTTTAACACCTTTTATTTCCTGATATTTTTCATGTCCTTTGCCTGCTACCAAAATCACATCATCTGCCGAAGCCATGCTGCAAGCCAACTTTATCGCTTCTTTTCTATCGGTAACAGAAAAAGTATTTCTGTTTTTTGCAAAAGGAATTCCTATTTTCATTTCATTTAAAATTGCATCAGGTTCTTCACTTCTCGGATTGTCGCTCGTTAGAATTATCAACTCACTTCCTTTGCAAGCAATCTCTGCCATCAATGGTCGTTTTGCCTTATCTCTGTCGCCGCCACAACCCACAACAGTTATCAATTTTCCTGCGCCATTGCGAATATTATTTATCGTTTCAATCACATTTTGCAAAGCATCGGGCGTATGAGCATAATCAACTATTCCTGTAATTTTTTTTGCTGCATTTCTAATCACTTCAAATCTTCCTTCGGCTCCGCCCAAGTTGCTCAACACTTGCAGCGTTTCATTTTTCTTTTCGTCCATCAACATTGCTGCGGCATAAACTGCCAACAAATTATATGCATTGAATTTGCCAACTAATCTGAAATGAATTTCAATTCCATCCATTTGCATCAACAAACCTTCCAACGTATTTTCCAAAATCAAAGCCTTGAAATCCGCCATCTGACGCAGGCTGTAGGTTTTCCGTTTTGCTTTTGTATTTTGCAACATCACATTTCCACGTTTGTCATCAATGTTGCTAATCGCAAAAGCATCGCTTGGCAAATCATCGAAAAAACTTTTTTTCACTTTTAAATATTCTTCAAAAGTTTTGTGATAATCTAAATGGTCGTGTGTGATGTTGGTAAAAATTCCACCAACAAATTTCAATCCTGCAATTCTGTTTTGATGAATCGCATGCGAACTCACTTCCATGAAAGCCTTATCACATCCAGCTTCTACCATTTCATGCAACAATTTATTCAAACTCACTGCATCAGGTGTAGTATGCGTTGCTACAATAATTTGCTCACCAATTTTATTTTGAACGGTTGAAAGTAAACCACATTTATAACCCAAACCGCTGAACAATTGATGCAACAAAGTGGCAACTGTTGTTTTTCCGTTTGTGCCTGTAATACCCACCAGTTGCAACTTTTCAGATGGATTATCATAAAAATTAGAAGCAGCAATTCCTAAAGCTTTTGCAGCGTTGGCAGTTTTTACGTAAGTAATTCCTTCTTTTATTTCAGCAGGAAATTCTTCGCAAACTATTGCTGTTGCTCCTTTTGCAATCACCTCATTGATGAATTGATGACCATCATTTGTTGTACCTTTTGTGGCAAAGAACGTTGAACTTTTTTCTATTTTTCGTGAATCAAATTGAATGGAAGCAACTGAAACATCAGTTCTACCAATTACTTCAATCAGATTTATTTTATATAATATGTTGCTTAATAATTTCAATTTTAATTTTTAATGGAACACTGATGACGCAGACGTAACAGATTTAAACTGATTTTTTTATCCGTGAGAATCTTTTAAATTCGTCTAATCCGTGTTCTACTTTTTTCATTTTCTAATTCGATAATTCTAAATTTATTTCTGTTCCCTTTATCAAAACCTCACCAGCATTTGGATATTGTTCAATCACTTTTCCATTGCCTTTAAATTTCACTTTCAATCCCTTATTTTCTAAAATGAACAAAGCATCTTTTAACGAAAAACCTGTAACATCAGGCATTTTGCCTTGTTCAATATTTCTATTTACAGATGAATACCTATTGCCTTCTCTTATCATTGAGCACCAACCTATTTCATTAATATTAGAATATGATGATTGTAATTCTTTCAAAATATTTTCTACATCTTTTGATGTACCAGCAATTGATTGCGGTTTATCATTAGGGCGCAATGTTGAATCATTTTTTTGAATCGGTGCATGCATAAATGTTGATGTTGCATAAACCTTATCAGCTAATTCTTTAAACACAGGGCAAGCCACCTGCGAACCATAATAAACGCTTTTATCTTTTGTTGGATTGTAGATAACCACGATGCAACTATACAAAGGATTATCTGCTGGAAAATAACCAACAAATGATGCTAAGAATTTTTTACTTCCACCACCACCTTTATTATTAAAACCACCTGAGCCTAATTGAAATATTTGTGCTGTTCCTGTTTTTCCACCAATTGAATAATTTGGATTTAATAAAATTCCTTTTGCCGTTCCTTTAGTTACCACAGCTTCCATAATAGCTCTCAACTTACTTACGGTAGCAGGTTTTGCAACATTTTCAATTACCACTTTTGGTTCAAATTGCTTAATCACTTTTCCATATTCTTTTACTTGAGCCACTAAATATGGCTTCATTCTTTTACCATTATTTGCTATTGAATTGTACCAACATAATGTTTGCAATGGTGTAACTCTTTCTTCATAACCAACACTCATCCATGGCAACGAAACCACTTTATTATAATATTTTGATGAAGTATTTTTTACATCTGGTCGGGCTTCGCCATCTAAATCAATTCCTGTTTTTTCGGTTAATCCAAATTGCTTTAAATAGTCAAAATATTTTTGCGGATTACTTCCAAAATAAGTAGTTACCAATTTCGAAATACCAACATTTGATGAAATAGCAAAACACGTTTTTAATGAAACATAATTTACTGCTAATTCATGATCGGTCATTTTTTGTTTGCCATATAATTTATGTCCATGTTCTAAATCAACCATGGTAGAAGTATCTGCCAAGCCCGATTCTATAAGGGCTGCACAGCTTGCCATTTTAAAAGTTGACCCTGGTTCAATAGCTTCGGCAATGGCATAATTAAAATTTTCAGAGTAAGCTCCATCTTCATCTTGCCCAAGATTTGCCAATGCTTTTATCTTTCCTGTTTTTACTTCCATCAAAATTACGCAGCCATGTTTTGCTTCATTTTTTACCAACGTATTTAGCAATGCATTTTCAGCCACATCTTGCAATCCCACATCAATAGTGGTAATAATATCTTTACCATTTTGTGGTTCAATTGCATTATCATCGGTAATGGGCAACCAAGTATTTCCTGCAATTCGTTGCATTAATTGCCTACCATTTGTACCCGATAAAAAAGTATCGTATCTGGCTTCCAATCCCACTTTCTGAGCTCCATCCCTACTCAATCCTATGGTTCTTAAAGCCACATAATCAAAAGGATTTACACGTCGTGGTTGTTGAATTGCAATCAATCCACCTTTATATCTTCCTAAATTAAAAATCGGAAATTTTCTTACCATCAATAAATCTGTATAAGAAACTTTTCGTTTTAATAACAAATATCTCTCTTTATCCTTACGCCCCGAAACCATCATTCGGCGGTATTCTTCAGCCGATTTATCTTTAAATAAATTTGATAAACCCAAGGCTAACGAATCTACTTTAGCACGAAATAATTCAGCGCTAACCGATTCAGCTTTTGTATCCATCCGTATTTCAAAGAACGGTAAAGAGGTGGCTAATAATCGCCCATCTTCACTATAAATATTTCCTCTATCAGCCTCAATATTTTTAAAATCTGTTGTTAAACTATCAGCCACAGATTTCCAGTATTTACCTTGTACCTGCTGCGTTACAACAATTCTACTGATTAATGCAATAGCCCAAAGCACCAATACTAAATAGCTGAGATACACTCTCCATGATATGTCTTTCTTTATACTCACTATTGCTTTGCATGTATGCTAATTTTTTTCGGCGGCGTTGTTAATTCGTGCAATCCAAATGTGTCAACAATTGATGCCACTTGTGTTTGCATACTCCGTTTTTCTAAATCATTTTTTGCTTCTAAATATTCACTTCTCAATTCCTTTAATTCCGATTTTACTTTTCCAATTTCTCTAATTCTGTTTTCCGCCAAATGATTTGAATATATGTATACCACTGCTATTCCAAACATCCATAAAATAAATGGCAATTGATTCATCACTTTTGCCGATGAAAAAATTTGCTTTATATCTTCAAAAGGTTTTGCCACTTATTTTTTATTTTATAATTATTGGGCGGCTTACGGGCTATTCGCTACAATCTTTTGCTCAACGCTAAAAACCTACGCTGCAAAAGGATTTTCGCTACTATCCCTGCCGCTTCCTACACTATTTTTAATTTCGATAAAAAAATTAACCTCACACTTCATCAAAATATTTCACCTTTATTTTCAATTCCATTGTCCTAGTAAATCCAGCACTTAGGGTGACAACTTTGTTTTATTTTTCTTAGTGCCTTTGTGTCTCTGTGGTTAATATTTTAAACTTTTTCTGCAATTCTAAGTTTTGCACTTCTGCTTCTTGGATTTATTTTTAATTCTTCATCGCCAGCTTCCATTGGCTTTTTTGTAATCAATTTAAATGGACGATAAATATTTCCAAAATCATCTTTTTGTTGTTCGCCATCAAAACTTCCATACTTCATATAATCCTTTACCAATCTATCTTCTAACGAATGATAACTCATTACTACTAATCTTCCACCAGGTTTTAATGATGTTAAAGCTTGTTGCAAAAAATCTTTCAAAGCTCCTAATTCATCATTTGTTTCAATCCTTAATGCTTGAAAAACTTGTGCTAAGTATTGATTTTCTTTTCCTCTTACAGCACCACCAATTGCTTTAATTAATTGTTGTGTTGTTTCAAATTTTTTCGAAATTCGTGCTGCTACAATTGTTTGCGCTAATGTTTTCGAATTAATTACTTCGCCATATTTACTAAATACATTTTGCAATTCAATTTCCGAATATGTATTAATAATTTTTGCTGCTGTTAAAACACTTTGCTGATTCATTCGCATATCCAATGGCCCATCAAATCGAATACTGAAGCCACGTTCGCCTACATCAAACTGATGCGATGAAACACCAAAATCGCCTAATATTCCATCTACAGGATATTGCTCATGAAATTTTAAAAACCTTTCTAAATGACGAAAATTTTGTTGAACAAAAATTAATCTATCATCATCAGGAATATTATTTAATGCATCTTCATCTTGATCAAATGCTATCAAAGAACCTTTATCGCTTAACTTATTTAAAATTGCTTTTGAATGACCACCGCCGCCAAATGTTACATCTACATATATTCCATCAGGATTAATATTCAATCCATCCAAACATTCGCTAAGCATTACTGGATTGTGATACATCCTTTATTAAATTTGAAAATCTATTGAGCCCAATGTTTCATTAATAATGGCATCACTTTCTTCGGCTTTTGTTTCAGATACTTTTTTACGGTATTCTTTTTTATCCCATAATTCAAACATTTTTCCCATACCATTCAACACCAATTCTTTTTTAATTCCTTTTTCTTCACACAAATTTTTGGGTAATAATAATCTTCCACCAGCATCCAAACTTGTAGTAAACAAGCCACTGGTAAATAATCTTACCGCCGCTCTGTTTTTTGAATTTTGCAAATTCAATGCACTCAATTTCTTTTTTATTAAATCCCATTCATGTTCGGGATACATATTCAAGCAATTATCAGTACCTCTTACAATCACAAAATTAGTTGATGCACATTCGGGCAATTGCTTCTTTAAAGCAACAGGAATAAGGATTCTGCTCTTGTCATCCAACATACATTCAAATTCTTGATGTATTTCCGTTTGTTGATATGTAGGTACCTTTTTTGCCATTTCGTTGCACAAATTTGCACCTCCTCCCACTTTTTTGCAACTAAAATCCACAAAAAATTTATCCACATAAATTTAATCAAGCCCATGGCGGCTTTAAGGGTGTGCAAAAAAGTGGAGGCAATGTGGGAAATTGTGTTTTTAGTTGTAGAACAAAAAACAAGTGGGTTATTTTGAAGAAAAAAAGGGCTGATACAATTTCTTGCATCAGCCCTTTTTATTACATGAATAAATTTTATTTCAATTTACTATATTCTTCATTCATTCCTTTTACAATTTCTTTTGTAATATCTAATTCGGTTTGAGCATACAGAATTCCGCCACCACGTTGAAATCCAAGAATATAATCATAGTGTTTATCTTTATTGTATTGCTTTAAATAATCATGAATTTTATTGGTTAAATCATCCGTCATTTTTTGCATTTTTTTACCAAAATCATCTGATAACATTTCTTTTTGTTGCATTAAATTTTGCTGTTTCTTTTGCAAATTTTCTTGTGCAAATTGTGCTTGCATAGCAGTCATAGTAGATACTTTAGCTTGTGCATCTTCAAATTCACGTTGCAATGCTTGCGCCTGACCATTTAACATATTTGTATTTTTTTCTTCTTCAGCTTCTAATTCTTTTTTCGATTTAGTGTAAAAATCATAATGCTCTAACAACGAATCGGTATTTACATAAGCTATTTTCATACTACCATTTATGTTTGCCGATTTGGTGGCAACATTTGATGGCGACTTAAAATGCAAATAAAACAAAACGGCTACGGCTACTACTAATACAGCATTTACTACTAATGAGATGTTCTTCATTTTTTATTTTTATAATGTTTATTGTAATTCGATATTTGCTTTTTCAAAATCTTCGGGTACACCAATATCAATGAAATAGGTATCGCTCACAAAGCTATGAAACTGTAAAAAATTATAGTGTGTTTCTAAGAAATCTTTT
>JBEEMV010000201.1:0-2981 GCA_041192505.1 Bacteroidota bacterium | reverse complement strand
AAAAGATTTCTTAGAAACACACTATAATTTTTTACAGTTTCATAGCTTTGTGAGCGATACCTATTTCATTGATATTGGTGTACCCGAAGATTTTGAAAAAGCAAATATCGAATTACAATAATTTTTTTAATATTGATTAAAAAAGGGGGGAACCAAAATTTGGTCACCCCTTTTATTTATGTTTAAAATAATTTGTTGTTATTGTTTATCTACAACAAAACTTCCTTTCATATCATTTGTGATTTTATAAAAATATACGCCTGATGGTAATGTTGATACGGATAATGTTTTGGTATCTTTTCCATCTAATAAATTTACAGGAACAGATAACACACTTTGCCCCATGGTATTAAACACTTCAATTTTATTATTTTGAATTTGCTGTTTTGTATTTATAAAAAAATCGAATGTGATATTATCGGATGTTGGCGATGGATAGACAGAATGATTAAAACCATTTATTGTATGTTCGTAGATATTATTATGCGAATTATTAGATATAGTAGTGTCTATAGCCATTTTTTTAGTTCTTTCATTACTAAAACAACTATTAAAAATTAGATTATTGTAACCCAACCCACTAACTATACTTCTAGCTTGAAATACTGATGTACCACCAACATAAGGACACTGAATTGCTATATTTATTAGTGTTTGAATATCCGAACTATCAATAGCAACATCACTAATCAATTTAAGCATTACTGTGTAAACTGATTTTGCATTTGAATTAATTAGAGATGTACCAGCCATTTGTGCTAATTCTTCATTGGCAGCTTCAATATCATCTGTAGAAATAAAATGATGGATTTTCGCTACACGAGATGCATCAGAATTTTCTATTGTGTTATAAACAGCTAAAATATCTGAATTATCAAGTAATCTTTCATTTTCTAAAACCTTATTTGTAAATTGAAAATCGAACATAAATTGATGCAATTCATCAATTGATGAATCCATAACAGAAGTTAAATGAATCTGAGTAATAGAATCAGATGTTAAACGTACTCGTTCGTAAAGTCCTGTAATATCAGCTATATACGGACTACAAATAGAATTATTGGTATTGCAAAAATTGAAATTATTGGTACTGTTTGATACGTTTGATAATGCTACACTGCTTAGATTTAAAGGGTCTACTGTATTTGGATAACAATATGATAATAATAAATAGGTTTCCTTTGATTCTAATATCTGATTAAGGCAAAAATGATTACCCCATCCACCTTGATAAGCATGAGAATTTAGGTTATAGAAAATTCCACTCTTCTTATCTTTAAATACACAATTAATCATTGGATAGTCGTTAGGAATAAATCCACCACCTCCGCCACCAGGTATTATTTGTCCATTTTGATTTTGAGCAAATACGGAAATTTGAAAGCCAATAAATAAGAGAAGAGTTAGATAGGAAATGAATTTCATTGTATATGTAAATTTAATTGGTTATGAATTTATTCTTTAATGAATTTTATCAAGTTTTGATGACCATTTTTATCACTTACTTTTAAAAGGTAAACGGCAATAGGAAGTTGACTTACATCAATTAAACATTGATTAAAGTGAAGTGAACAATTAATATCGTATTTTCTCCCCAACAAATCAATTATTTCCACTTTGGTAAGTTCTAACTTACTACTTCTAACAGCCAATTGGATAGTAGTGGGATTGGGATAAATTATTATTTCATTTGTTGTCGGAATAATGCTACTATTGATTGGCGATATTGCCGTATATTTTATAGTATCTATAGTATATTCGTATGTAGTTTTAAAATATAAACTTTTATCCCAATTATAACCATTGCAAAAATACCCTTTATCGTTAATAGCGAAAGATGCCATACCGTTTGAAGCAATTGGCATAGAATCTTTCATAATCCATGCATCGTAATCTGGAAAATATTCCCAAAAATCATTTGTGTTGGTAATCCCTAAAGGGCTATTGTCAGTTACACTACCACCACCTAAATAAAAGTGTCCACTAACATTTAATCCAATTGCAGATATTCTTGCAGTACCAGGAAAATCTTTTTTCTTTATCCATAAATTTGTTTTAGAGTCGTATTCCCATACATTTTGGGTAAGTGTTGCCTGTGAGTTATAACTACCAGTAAGTATATAGCCTTTAGTAGTTGATGCAAAAGCTGTAGCCCCATACATTTGCCCTCCTCCATAATTTGCCTTTTGTGCCCACGTGTCTGCTTTTATATTATATGCCCAAAAATCATCCATTGGAAATCCAACGGCAGAGTAGCCAGTACCTAAATAACCTACACTATCAATAATAAAGCTTGCTGCGCCATATCTACCAATGCCAGGAAAATTAGCCTTTTGCAGCCATGTGTCTTGAATTGGGTCATACTCCCAAAAATCAGTTGGATAAATATTGCCACTATCTATTCCTAATCCAATATATCCTTTTCCATTAAAACTAAAACTAATACCAAAAGCTCGTTTGCCAAATGGCAAATCATTTTTTTTTGTCCAAGTATCTGTGGCAGGGTCATACTCCCAAAAATCCTTGTAATAACCATTTATATTAAAACCCCCACCTACATAACCTTTGTTACCAATGCTAAAAGCAAAAGGAAATGCTCTACCAGTATCTGGCAAATTGGCTTTTTGTAGCCATGTATTAGGTATTTGGGCGGTAGCGCTGCGGCAAATACAAACAACAATTAATACAATAAATAATTTTAGTAAACGCATGTGGTTAAAAATAATAAGCGTAAACATAATACCTAAATAGGCTTAAAAAAATACGTAAAACAACGTATTTTTTGTTGCGTTGTTTTTTAATCAACATAAAGTGTTATGAAATCAGCACATCTATAATAGAAATTAATAAATTGAGAAGATTTCGAAAAAGATTTCTTAGAAACACACTATAATTTTTTACAGTTTCATAGCTTTGTGAGCGATACCTATTTCATTGATATTGGTGTACCCGAAGATTTTGAAAAAGCAAATATCGAATTA
>JBEEMV010000200.1:0-7151 GCA_041192505.1 Bacteroidota bacterium | reverse complement strand
TGCACCAAGAATTTGAAGCCATTAAAACATTAGGATTTGACCATATTTTAATTGTAACTGGTGAAGCCAATCAAACTGTACACATTGAATATTTTTTAAACGCTATTAAAATTGCGAAGCAATATTTTGCAAATATTTCAATAGAAGTGCAACCCTTAGAACAAGATGAATATGAGCAATTGCATCAAGCCGATGTGTATGCGGTTTTAGTTTATCAAGAAACTTATCATAAAGCCAACTACAAAAATTATCATCCAAAAGGCAAAAAATCAAATTTTGATTATCGCCTCGAAACGCCTGATAGAATTGGTAAAGCTGGCATTCATAAAATTGGATTAGGTGTATTATTAGGTTTAGAAGATTGGCGAACTGATTCGTTTTTTACAGCCTTACATTTAAATTATTTAGAAAAAAAATATTGGCAAACTAAATACTCCATTTCGTTTCCAAGAATCAGACCTAATGAAAGTTGCTTTCAGCCCAATGTAATAATGGATGAAAAAGATTTGGCTCAATTAATTTGTGCTTACCGAATTTTTAATGAAAATATTGAGTTGAGTTTAAGCACAAGAGAAAACATAAAATTTAGAGATAATGCTTTTAAAATTGGCATTACAACCATGAGCGCTGGCAGCAAAACCGAACCTGGCGGATATGCCATAAACTCGGAAGCTTTAGAACAATTTATAATTGATGATAGCCGTACACCACAACAAGTTGAACGGGTAATTAAACAAGGTGGTTATGAAGTGGTTTGGAAAGATTGGTTTCAGAATGTGTAAATAATTAATCCAACAACTTCTCTAAAGCCATGCCTCTTGAGGCTTTCAACAAAAAAGTGTGATTAGTAAATTGTTGTTCATTCATCCATTGTTTTAATTCGGCAGTTGTTTCAAACGAAATAAAATGGTTGAATTCTGTTTTCAGTTTTGCAAATTCTTTGCCCACAACAATCACTTTTTCGAATGATGAATTATGTAGTTGATTAGCAATTTGATGATGCTCAAACTCACTATGATTGCCCAATTCAAACATATCGCCTACAATAGCAATTTTACTTTTTACAGGCATTTCGGCAAAACTTTCAATCGCTAATTTCATGCTGCTTGGGTTTGCATTATAGCAATCAACAATAAAATGATTGCCATTTTTTTCAATCAATTGCGAACGATTATTAGCAGGTTTATAATTTTCAATTGCATTTTTAATTTGTTCGTTCGAAACCCCGAAATAGCTGCCCACAGCCGCTGCTGCCACAATATTTATTACATTATAATTGCCATTTAACTGCGATTGAATTTGAAATTCGGCACCATTAATTTTAATTTTTGTTTTTAAAAATGGAAATGAATTTTCAATTGAACCAAAACATCCAACTTGTAAATTATCGCTGTAAAATAATTGGTGCAACCCAACAGAAGCGGTTTTTAAATCTACATCGCCTGCATTCACAAATGCATTTCCATTAATGGTTTTAAGAAAATCGTACAATTCAGCATTTGCTTTTTTTACACCCTCCATATCGCCAAAACCTTCTAAATGGTCTTTGCCATTGTTAGTAATTAAACCAAAATTAGGTTGGGCTATTTCACACAAAACTTTTGTTTCTAACAAATGATTGGCTCCAATTTCAATTACTGCAAACTCACTATCTAAAGGCATTTTAAGCAATGTGATAGGCACACCAATATGATTATTGAAATTGCCAGCGGTGGTATGCACTTTATATTTTTCGGCTAAAACTTTTGAAATTAATTCCTTCGTAGTTGTTTTTCCATTAGAACCACCAATACATAAAACAGGAATTTTAAATTGTTGGCGATGATAAATTGCAAGCTGTTGAAGTGTGGTTAAAACATCATCAACCAAAATAAATTTTTCATTTTTCGCCAATTGCTTTTCATCAATTACAACGTATGAAGCACCTAATTCTAAAGCCTTTTCGGCAAATTCGTTGCCATTAAAATTTGCCCCTTTCAATGCAAAAAAAATCGAACCACTTTCAATTTTTCTAGTGTCGGTGGTAAAATTTTGTTGTTGCTGAATAAATATTTTATACAGATTTTCTATTGTCATTTTTCTTCTTCAATAAAATTAACACCAAAGTTTTCTAACTCTTTTAAAACAGGATGATAAATGTTTTCGATGGTTGGAATTAACACACCATGTTGTTTTATTTCATTTTTCAAAATCAATACAGCACCAATAGCCAAAGGCAATCCAACGGTTTTTGCCATAGCCGTATGAATTTGATTTTCGCCCTTCATTACCAATGTGCTGGTTATTTTTTTTGTTTCATTTAATTTCTTAAAAATGAATTGATGTTGCATCACAATCATGTCTTTATCGGTTGGTTCCATCTTCCATTTTTGCTCTAACAAATGTTGCAATTGCTGCGCTGGTGAAGCATTTTGTAAGGGTAATTTATCATCGCTAAAAATATCTAACGACTCTAAATTTTTAATTACCGTAGGGCAATTTGTTCTTTTATTTTCAAAATAATTTTTTAATTCATCTAATATTTCATGCTGCACAAATTCACTTTTAGTATTCAAATACGAATAGATAAATTCTCTCCAAGTTGTTTTGCCATCATGGTTTACAGTGTATGAATCATCTGTAATTCCTAATTGAACTAATGCATTCCAACTTTCGCAAAAACCTTTTTTACGCAATGTGCCACGTAAAAAATAATTTACGTTTGGCAAATTATAGGTGTCAATATAACTTAACGAATCTCTGTTAGCATAAGCCTCAAATTCGCCATAGCCTTTGATTTTAATGGTTTCGATATTGCTAAATAATCGGTTGTAGGGTATGTAACTTACTTTTCCATTATGCAAATATTGGGCTGTACCTTGCCCTGCTAAAATTACATTTCGTGGATTCCAACTAAATTTATAATGCCAAGGATTATTATCGCTTTCGGGTGCAACTAAGCCACCACAATAGCTTTTAAAAGATATTAATTCAAAATTTTCTTTTTCGAAACGATGAATGGTTTGCATGGCACTCATGTGATCAATACCAGGGTCTAAGCCCATTTCACACAACACAATTAATTTATTTTTTTTGAACTCTTCGTTCAATAATTTCATTTCGGGTGTTACATAACTTGCATTGGTAAAATGCTTTTTATGTTTCAAACAATCGTGCAACACTAAGCTATGAAATGCAGGTGGCATCATACTTACAACCAAATCGGCTTGTTGAATTAATGCACTTCTAGCGGCTTCATTATTAATGTCTAATTGCTTGGCTTCGCAATTTTTAAAACCTGAAATTTTTTGTTTTGCAGTTTGTAAATCAGCATCAGCTACAATCAATTTCCAATTTTCTTTTTCGCATTGCGTAGCTAAATATTCGATGGCATAAGTGGCAGATTTTCCTGCACCAATAATTAAAATAATTTTTGAATTCATAACGCTGTAAAGTTGAGAAAGATTTTACAGTTTATGTATATTTGAATTCAACAATTAATAACAACATGAAGGAAATTAAATTTGAAACTTGTTTTAAAGTGTATAGTAGCATTCATGAGCTTGATGAAACGGAACGTCATTTGATGAATAGGGCTATGGCTGTGCTTCCTGAAGCTTATGCACCATATTCTCATTTTCATGTTGGCGCTGCAATATTGATGGAAGATGGAAATATAGTTACAGGAACGAATCAAGAAAATGCAAGTTTTCCAATTGGTTTATGTGCCGAAAGAGTTGCTTTAGCTGCTGTGTCGTCTATTTATCCAGCCAAACGAATTAAAACAATTGCTGTAACGATTAAAAACTTCAACAAGCCAACATTAGAGCCTGTTTCGCCATGTGGTACCTGCCGACAAACATTATTAGAAAAAGAACAAAACAATGGCGAACCCATCCGTATTTTATTAAAAGGCGAAGGCGAAATAATTTATGCTTTAGATAGCGTTAGCAGTCTTTTGCCATTAAGTTTTGGTTCGAAAGATTTGAAATAACATATCTTGATAACTCTTTGTTTTCTTTACTAAATTTCTTTACGAACTTCGCCACTCAATTTTAATTATGCTTCAATTTCCAAATCAAACAAATTTTTATAAAGGTAAAGTACGTGATGTGTACAGCATCGGAAATGATTTGCTGGTAATGATTGCCAGTAATCGCATTTCTGCTTTTGATGTTGTGCTGCCAAAGCCAATACCATTCAAGGGTTCAGTGCTAAATCAAACGGCTGCGCATTTTTTAAATGCTACAAAAGATATTGTACCCAATTGGTTAATTGCTTCGCCGTTGTCCAATGTTTCTATTGGTTATAAATGCGAAACGTATCCTGTTGAAATGGTCGTTCGTGGCTACTTGGCAGGTCATGCTTGGCGCACTTATCAAAGTGGTTTGAGAATTTTATGCGGTGTTACATTGCCTGAAGGCTTGAAAGAAAATGATAAATTACCAACGCCCATCATCACCCCAACCACAAAAGCGCATGAAGGACATGATGAAGATATTTCAAGAGAAGATATTATTGCAAATGGTTTGGTGAGCAAAAGTGAGTATGAAGAATTAGAAAGAATTACTTTAGCATTGTACCATCGTGGCTGCAAAATGGCTGCTGCACAAGGTTTGATACTGGTGGATACAAAATACGAATTTGGAAAACGCAACGGAATTATTACTTTAATTGATGAAATTCATACACCAGATAGCAGCCGATATTTTTATGCTGATGGCTATGAACAAAGACAAAAAAATAACGAAGTTCAAAAACAATTATCTAAAGAGTTTGTAAGAAAATGGTTGATTGATAATGGTTTTCAAGGAAAAGATGGTCAACAAATTCCAGCCATGAATGAAGCTTGGACAACTGAAATCAGCGAACGATATATTGAATTATACGAAAAAGTTACAGGCAAAAAATTTGTGAAAGAAGAAGAAAAAAGTGAGGCAGAAATTGTGAAAGAATGTATTAAATATTTTTAACAATTGAATATGGCAGACAGTGTCTGCCATATTCAAAATTACAATAAATGAAAGTTATTAAAAGTAAATACAATCATCTATTAAAGAATATTGGTGAATCAATTTATACAGCCAAAGCCCATGCTGCTATTGCTGTAAATGTACAATTGGTAAAAGCAAATTGGGAAATTGGCAGACACATAGTTGAATTTGAACAACATGGAAGTGAAAGAGCTGAATATGGAAGTGAGCTATTGGCAAGCCTTTCGAAGGATTTAACAAATTTGCATGGCAAAGGATTTGGCAGACGAAACTTGTTAGATATGCGCCGATTTTATTTGGCTTATCAAAAATGGCAGACAGTGTCTGCCAAATTAAGTTGGAGTCATTACATAGAACTGGTAAGCATTTCAGACGATAAGGTCAGAAAATTTTATGAACAAAAATCTATCAACGAAAATTTATCGAAACGTGAATTAGAACGTGAAATTGATTCGTCATTGTATGAACGAATGCAGTTAAGTAAAAATAAAAAAGCAGTAATTGCTCAATTAAAAAAGAAAAAGGAAATCATTCATCCATACGATATTATTAAAGACCCTTACGTTTTAGATTTTTTAGAAATAAAACAAGGAGCTAAGGTTACAGAAAAACATTTAGAACAAAAATTAATTGATAATATTCAACGATTTTTATTAGAGTTAGGAAAAGGTTTTGCTTTCATTGGCAGGCAACATAAAATCTCTATTCGGAATAAGCATTTTTATGTTGATTTAGTTTTTTATCATCGCATTTTAAAATGCTTTGTGTTGATTGATTTAAAAACACGAAGAGTGCAACACAACGATATTGGACAAATGAATTTGTATTTAAATTATTTTGCTAAAGAAGAAAATGTAGTTGGCGATAATAATCCAATTGGAATTATTTTATCTGCTGAAAAAGATGAAGTATTAGTTGAATATGCAATGGGTGGCATTTCTAGTAAAATATTTGTTTCAAAGTATCAATTATATTTACCCGATAAAGCAACTTTACAAAAACAATTACAACCATTAATCAAAAAACAAATTAAGAAATAAAAAATATGAATATGGCAGACACTGTCTGCCATATTCATATTTTAATTAAAATAATATATAAAAGCATGACAAAAACAGAAATTTTAAAATCAAAAATAGCGGAAGCCCAATTGGGTGGCGGCGAAAAACGAATTGCAGCACAACATAAAAAAGGAAAATTAACTGCTCGTGAAAGAATAGAATTGTTGTTGGATGAAAATTCATTTGAAGAAATTGGCATGTTCGTTTCGCATCGCAGCAAAGATTTTGGAATGGAAAATGAAATCTATTTAGGCGATGGTGTGGTAACTGGCTATGGCACTATCAATGGACGTTTGACGTATGTTTTCTCACAAGATTTTACGGTGTTTGGTGGTTCGCTTTCTGAAACGCATGCAGAGAAAATTTGCAAAATAATGGACTTGGCTTTGAAAAATGGTGCACCATTAATCGGCTTGAATGATAGCGGTGGCGCAAGAATTCAAGAAGGTGTAGTTTCATTGGGCGGCTATGCTGATATTTTTTATCGCAACACCATTGCTTCAGGAGTGATTCCGCAATTGTCGGCAATCATGGGACCATGCGCTGGCGGAGCAGTGTATTCGCCTGCATTAACTGATTTTATTTTGATGGTTGAAAATACGAGTTACATGTTTGTAACTGGTCCAAACGTAGTAAAGACGGTTACTCACGAAGAAGTGAGCAGCGAAGAATTAGGCGGTGCAGCTACGCATGCCACCAAAAGTGGTGTTACGCATTTTGCTTGCGCTAATGAAGTGGAAGCCATTCAGCACATCAAAAAATTGTTGAGTTATATTCCGCAAAACTGCGAAGAGCAAGCGCCTGTTTATCCTTATGAATTAAAAGCTTCGGAAAGCCGAGAAATTTTAAATTCGATTGTGCCTGAAAATGCCAATCAGCCTTATGATATGAGAGAGGTGATTGATGGTGTGGTGGATGAAAATTCTTTTTTAGAAGTACATAAAGATTGGGCTGAAAATATTGTGGTGGGCTTTGCCCGAATTGGCGGCAGAAGCATTGGTATTGTGGCTAATCAGCCTGCGGTGTTGGCTGGGGTGTTAGATATTAATTCATCACGAAAAGCTGGAAGATTTGTTCGTTTTTGTGATTGCTTTAATGTGCCTTTGTTGGTGTTGGT
>JBEEMV010000199.1:0-11904 GCA_041192505.1 Bacteroidota bacterium | reverse complement strand
CTTTTCCAAACTCGTTTGAATGAAGCTGTTTCCATTTTTATTTCCGTCAATGTATCGTCATTGACGGTTGAAGAATTGACGTTAATGACAGATAAATTTTTATCTACGTCATTGACGTATTTATTAGCACGTGCAATAGTTTTATCCATTGATGTAGAATGCTCACTTGTTCTTTCATTCATCTTTATCAGCAACGATTTTATATCACTCAATAATTCTTTGAGATTATTTTGTTCATCATTTTTGCTATCTGTTTTATTGACGTTATTTACGTCATTAACATGATTGTCGTCAATGCCGTTAATGACTGGTTTTGCAAATTGATTTCTTTCGATATAAGCATATTGCTTACAGGTATCGCTGCAATATTTTCTAACTTCTCTTGCTGCTTCAAATAGTTTTCCGCAGTGTTCACAATGTTTTTGCATACTTGTTTTTTTTAGGGTTCAGGTGTTATTACACAATAAATAGCTTCGTCATAATCATTGCATTCTTGTTGTATATCTTCTAATAATTGCACTTGTGTTTTGTCTTGACCGTTATAGGTTATCATCAATTCGATAGTGCCGATTTCGTTGCCTACTTTTCCAAGAGTGGCTGTCATTTGATTAGCAGCTAACTGCTCTGCTACTTCCATTAATAAGTCAATGGGTACTTCTACTGTTTTTGTTTTCATGTAATGATTCATGTTATTTTTTTTATTTGATTTGAATGTAGGTGCTTGATTTTTTTTGTGGTGCTGTTATTTTCTTTTCAGTTTTTTTAATTAGTTTTTATTGATGTAATGGATGTGATTGATGATGCATTTCTTTTACTTGTTTTTCTGCCGCTATACTTTTTTCTTCTTTCGTTTTCTTCTCCTGTTTTTGTTTTTGTAATTGCCATCTTTCTACTCTATCACTGTCGTCAATTTCTGATTCGTCATTTACTACTGTTTCTTTTTTTGATGATTGATTACATAATAAATAACCTATTGCTCCGCCTGCTAAAGCAGCCAGTGCCATTGCTCCCCAGTTAATGGTTGATGTGGATTCTTCTACTTTTTTTTCTTCTGTTTTTTCTGATGTTGTTTGATTTTCCATTGTTGTATATGCTTGGTTGATGTTTCGTTAATTGACGTGATTGTTATGATTTGTTATTTGCTTTTGCAAAGGTCTGATAAGGGTTTGACATGCTTCGGCGATTTGGATGGGTTTACCATGAATCTGCCAAACAAACTTTGATTGGGCATGAATTCTCTTCGATTGGGTATGTTTTTTTTGTTGTTACAAAAAGTTGTTTTGTGAAAAATAATTGACGTTAATTCTTGCTTCATTTTATTTACGTGTTTGTTGACGCAACAAAGCTATGATGAGTGTTTGACATGGGTTACCACCTTTTTCCACTTTTGCATTTTATGGTAGAATTAGGTAGAACATAGCACATCATTTTCCATCTTTAGGCATCTTTTTCCGTTGCGACATTTTGATTTTATGGAAAAAATAAGAAGAAATTGACGTGTTTTATTTTGTGGTAGATTAGAGAATGATGCTCGAAATGATTGTATT
Source organism: Bacteroidota bacterium (assembly GCA_041192505.1). Taxonomy (GTDB): domain Bacteria; phylum Bacteroidota; class Bacteroidia; order Chitinophagales; family CAIODY01; genus CAIODY01. Next base: position 10,357 of record JBEEMV010000199.1, on the reverse strand, counting down.
ATTTACGTCAATGATGTATAATAAATTTACGATTATACAATACCTACCAATCGGTATTTATAACCCAATTTCAATCTCTTAAAACATGAAAAAATACCGATTGTTAGGTATTGTGCAGCGATGAATAGCATTCTACTTTTGTTGAAGAGTAATAAAAGAAAAATGCAGATGAATTAAATTGTTGCAATGAAAAAAGTAAAAAAATATAGACAGGGGCATCCCTATATATGGGTATTGACTCAACTATTTTTTTCATTCATTTTTACCAACGAAAAAGTAGTTTGATTTTCCAAAAAACAGAGGGGGTGTTTTCACCCCCGTAAAAATACGGGTGGTGCAGTAAAAAATTATTGTTTAATATTGCAGCCACAACATCAACCATTCGAGAATGGAGAGATGGGTTTTGAAGATTACAATTACCACTAAGTAGAAAACAAAATAAAGTTCTTTAGCTGAACCAAATTTGAAAGAATTTGGAGGCAGCAAACAAAAGATGTAACGACTTAAATGTTGCCAAATCTTTTGTACAAGTAATTTACGGAAAGCGTTACTAATTATTTCTGCAAAGGAAAACCGACCAAGTTTAAGCAGCAAGAGAAAATTATGTGTACGCCCCTCTGGGGCGTATTCTATTATTTTCTTTTTCAGTGCTGCAAGCTCTTGGTCGGGCTTCCTTTGGCTGATTAAGTGGTAAAAGGATTACGCCTCTTTTTATTACTTCCATTCTATTTACAATTAAAATTTAATCAAAACTTCACTTCATTCCTTTGAAGGAGTAAAACCTAACAACTACTTTCTTATGGTAAAAAATGCTACCCTCGAAAAAATTATTTCAAAGTCTTCTTTATTATTTTTACTCTTAATTTTTTCATTCCTAACTTATAGCCAACATGCAAAGGCGCAAGTCATCAGGATTTCTTCTAACCCTTCCATAAAATTTAGCATTTGTAATGGAGATGTGTTAAGTATTCATATAGTGAATAATTCTGCATCTACACTGCCAAGTCCTATCATTGTTTATACAGATTTCGGAACAGATTTTACAGACCTAAGTTTTGGAGATAGCACTTTAGCTTCCGCAAAAAAATTTCCGTCAACAAATCTTTCGTTTGGAATAAGAGGAACTTCAACTTCACATTATTATCAAATAGCAATTCCAAGTGGATTGGTACAAGGAGATTCCATACAATTAAACGTTAAACTAAGACCTAACTGTGGTTTATTGCAAAGACAATTCAATTCATTTGCATCAGGTGTACCTGTTCCTAATCCACCTATGCCCATGCAAACTGCATTTAATTTTACGCTAAATTTAAAAAGTGGTTCAACCAGTAATTCAACTTTATTTTCAGCACAGTTTAAACCAAATATTTCTTTATCATTTCCGAAAGTAAGTGTGTTTACAGATTATAAAACAGACATCAATAACTTTACAATAGCGGATTCTTTATTATGTAGTAACTGTATTAATAGTAGCTGTGGTAATAGATATTATGAATATTTAGCACCAAAAAAACGATTTTATAAATTTATACAATTACAAAATTCAAGTTTAGCAGATACTTTAGATTTAACCAATCCACTTACATTTCTTCATGTCAATGAAAGCAAGGATAAAAATTTACAATATGCTATAAAAGCTATTCATATTAAAACAAGTACAGGCTATAAACGGATTGCCGCCAATACAATGGTCAACAATGCTAATCCCATTAGTTCTTTTTCTCCAAATCTTACCACTCCTGCAACATTTGTATTGCATAACAGCACTTCCAATCCGTATGACAATTATGATACTTTAAAAATTACTGGCGATATTTTATTCGCTTCAATAGGGAAGAGAAAATTAGCCCCAAATGAATCTTTATTGTTTTGGGAAGAGTGTGAAATATACCCTAAAAATGTTTCTCAAAAAATCAATATAAATGTTTGTGGTGTATCAACTTATACCAATTACGAAACAGCAATTAATTGCGCTTATATCGCCAATAGTGGCGATACCATAAGTACTTGCTTTACCAATACAAAAGCAACTAATCAATGCTCTGCAATTAAATTTGACAATAGAAGTCCGCACCTTAGTTTCAGAAGTGGATATATCAATAGAAATCTTTGCTACAATAACCAAGACACATTGAGTAGTCAATTCAACGCCAATAAAAATTCATATTTTATGATAGTTGGCAATACAGGTGTTGGCACTGCAACAAATGTAAAAATTGAATTAGCGGTTAGAAATACAACAGCTACTTCTACTCATTATTTGATTGACAAAAACACATTGCTAAATAATGTTAGAATAGGCAAAATTACTTTTACAGCAGGGAATTTTAACGGCATTACTGCACCGAACAATCTTGCTATTCAAAGCTTTTACAGTAGCTCATTTACAAGCATTTCAAATTGTAGTGTAAGCCATTCTGAAACCATCATTCCTGCATCACCATTCTATTCTTCTACCCGATTAGGAAGTTATTACAGCATTGATAGTTTATTTGATGCAATTGGAAAATTAGGCTTGAAACCGAATGAAGCAATTGTTTTAGTTTGGGAAGGTTATCATCAATTACCTAAATCATGTACAGATATTAATTTAGACCAATGGCAAGCAAGAATTAATTACTATGATAGTTGTGAGCAGGAGTTAGCATGTATAGGTAGTGAAGATTGGACTAACAATAACCAAACACACCAAGTAATAACAATTACAGGTGCAAGTAATACCATTTCAGAGCATATTTTCGGTTCAGGTGTTACACAAATTATTGGGTTGAGTGATGACGATTATAGCCAAGCTCCATCAGATAGGTTGAAGTTTAATGTTCCAAGTTTTGCAAGCAAATTATTGCTACCATCTAATACAAATTCACAACAACAATCGATTGCAGTAAAATTAGAAATTGGAGCATTGTTAAATGTTTGGAAAGGAGATTTATACAATAAAAATGTTCCTTGCAATAGACCTGATTCAAGTGCTTGGTACGAGAAAAATCATTTAAGAAAAAATGTTAGATTTTACCGAGATACAAGCCACACAATTACACCTTCCTATGTTCAAGTTTCGCCTACTTGTATAGGCTATAAAAACACAGGAATTAATGGCTATAACCATTATGATAGTGCAGGAAGACCAACCGCTTTAAATGGAATAACAGATGAAATTTGGGCATGGTTTGATTTTCCAACAGGCTTTAATGTTAAGTGGCTCAATAGATTTTATGTTGAAGTTGATGTACAACCTGCTTGTGCTAAATGTGCTTGTACCAATACACCATACATCAGTACAGGATATATTGATACCGCTTCACAAAAAGGAGGAAGTAAAACACCAGTTAATATTTCTATTTATCATATTCCAAATGAAATATGTGATGACGATACCATTGGAGTTGATACAAACAAATGTACTATTCCAAATAACAGGTATTGTATTTTTAATGGAGGCAATGGAATTGTGATACAATGCCCAGGTTGTAATATTGCAGGGCTTTACACGATTAATGCAAGAGGAAGTAGAATCAATTTTGGATTTGAAGACAATGACAATAATGGCATTGCAGATAATCCATTACGAAGAATAATATTCGACCAAGTAAAATTCAATCCCATCCTATCTAATGGAACTGGTTATATTGATAATAACTATTTAATGTATCATGATATTTTCAGAGTACGACATAAATCAATTGCACATTTTGATGATGCTATTTCATCAAATTATTATCCAACAGCAGTAAAATTAGGATTACCGTCTAGTTCAACTTACGCCAATGAAAGAGGTTTTTCATTAGGTTATATTCGAGTAAAAACTTCTGATAGTATTGGTCTTTTTGAAAGTAAAAATGCAACACAACCTTTTTCGATTTCACAAAGTGTTCCTGCCTTAATGGTTTGGATTCAAGACGGCGATGTGGTTCAAACAAATCCAAATGCGGCTTATCATTCAGGCTTTAATGCCTTCCATCAAACACTATATCCGTTTCAAACTTATTCAGCTTCGTCAAGCAAGATTGATTCTATTACACCGATACTTTTATACTATGATTCTACAAGAGATTTTAGAGATACTAAAACGAAAGAATTTGTGTATGATTTTTCGTTAAGTAGATTAGATTCTGCTTATCAACAACAATATAATATTGCACAACATTTACCATTTGATTATTTTCATAATGGCATGAAATTTTTCTTCGATGTTACTTATATTTTATCAGTGAATGATGGATTGCAAGCAGGTAAATTAAATGAAACAAACATTATTACAAGGGCTTATTTTACATTAAGTAGAGAAACAAAAAGCAATGCGATACAGTTTTTTGATATGCAAGATGCACAAGATACAATTGCCTATAACCATGCTCACAAATCGGCATTTATTGCTACCCCTGCATTATTGGATAGCTTATGTCCAATGCCTCAAAGTCCTTACAGTATTACAATTAATAGCGTACCCAAAAATTCTTGTGATTCGGTAAGGTGGTGGTGTGTAAAAGGCGAAGCAGATTTCACTAAAATTGGATTTGATTTTGCACCAGCTACTTTTGAAGACCCTGACTATATTAACACTTATAGTATGGGTTTTTGTGGCTTTGTTACTGAAACGGTAAATGATGGTGCGAAAAGACATTTTTTATTAGGACAAAGCAAAGCGAATAATTTTAGCAGCGTTACAAAATTTTCAAATGAATATAGAAATTGGTCGAAGGCTAAACGATTTGAAATTACGGGGCTTCCACAAGGTTCAACAATTAGTTTATCAAGAACTAATTCAAGCAACTATATAGCCTTACAAACTCCTAATTCTGTTGTTCAAGCAAATGCAAATCATACATGGATACTCGACTTTAATAATCTTTATGGGCGTTCAACTTACTATCCATCCAATCCACAAGATTCTATTTTATTGGGTGATGATAATGTAGAAAATTATTATTCGATGCAAGTGAATTTTAATCATTGCAGCGATTCTACTTATACCATGAAAATAAAAGAAATTGACAACTTTAATATTTGTGATTACAATTTGAATGTAGGGGCTGGAATGCTAAATAATTTCACACCAACTATAAGTAATAATTTCAGTAATGGTTTCGGAATTCCAGTATCTCAAAACTATCAAAATTGCGCCAATGAAAGGGGCTTTGAGCAAAGTATTACTTTTAAAGCCATTGATACATTAGGTCTTACAGCAAGTTCAACGGCTGCTTATTTAAGTAATGGTTCAATTACATGGAATGTAAAAGTTAAACAGAGTTTTGCTATTGGTACTAATCCTTGGGTAACCATGAAATTTCCAAGCAGTTGGGGTGCTACCAATAACACCATTACAAACCTTACGTTGAATGGTTTACCTTTTAATATTGCACCAACAGGAACTGTAAATGGTGTAAGCGTACCTAAAATTTTAGGTAATAATACATGGTTATTTTTACTTCCTTCAAATCTATCTAATCCAAAAAATCAGATTGGAATTTTCAGAACAGATAGCAATAATTTATTCATTACAGCAAGCTATAATTGCGCTTATGCTCCAAATGATTCTGATATTGTTTTGTTTAATACAGGCATCCTTTGTGATACATCTGTATTTGATACGCTTTCTACTGCCGCATCACTTTTTGCATCTTCTTGCGAACGCATTCCATATCCATTAGCATTAAAATCACTTAAACCAAATATTGCAGTTGAAGAAGATATTTCACAATATCAAAATGCAGGTTTATGTTCTGATTTTAATATGAAGTTTGTTATTAAAAATGAAGGCAATATTTGTTTAAAAAACATTCGCTTAAAAGTAAATTTACCTGCCTCCAATAATTATACTTTAGTTCCTGCCATTAATAATATTATACCTGTTGGTAAAAATGCAGTTATCAAATATGGCAGTCAACAACATTTCATTCAGTTAACCAATGGTGTGGTTAGTTTGCTGCCAATATTCTCAACTTGTTGTAACGATTCATCAAGTTTACCTGCTACGTTTCTGAACTCTTGTGTGATGCCCGATTCTTGTACGATTGAGTTTGGTATTCATGCAGATTGTAATTTAACTTATGCTCCAATCATTGATTCTATTTGGGGAGATGGTACTTGTGGCAGTTATACATTTAGTCAAATCAGAAATTTTAGTAGCTATCCAGTTCTACAAAATCCTGCACATGTAATTAATGCCATTCAACCATTTTTTGGATTTAATAATCCATTAAATAATACTTGTTCTTTACAAGATTCTATGCCAATCTATTTGAATAATGTAAATAATTTATTCTCTACATTCAATGCCTACAACAGGTTACTTATTCATGTACCTAAAGGATTTAAAATCATTGCTGCTGCCTATTCTAACAACAGCCTTCCTGTGGATACATTACAAAATAGCGATGTTTGTACAAATACAGCACAAAGTATTTTTGGTACGCAACATCAAGTTTCTGTTATCAATTTAAGTGGATTAAATAATCAATTGATTTCATTTAGTAATCCTATTATGCTTCACTATGTATTGGATAGTAGCATGGCTTGTTTAGATACTATTGAAGCGGTGATGGTTACAAAACAATTATTTGTATGTTCTGCTACAGGTGGTTCATGCGATGGATGTGTACCACAAACTCAAGTTACCAAATCTGACATACGATTAAAGCCTTTAGTACCTAACATTTCTGATTATACTTTGCCATGTACAGGAAGTGGAATTTTGATTGCTACCAATACTTGTAATTATACCACTTGGTTGGTAGGTGGCTCTATTTACACTTCAACAAATGATACTTTATTATTGACCAATTCAGGAAATTATCAAATAGCTGCAATGGGTACATTATTTCCGCATGGTGCTTGTCAATCAGATACCTCATCATGGGTAAATGTAAGTGTTGTTGATAAAGCTGCCTTTACTTCTGCCAATACACAAATACCCTGTAATCTAACGCCATCGGGTCAAATCAGGTTTACCATTACAAATGGAGTAAGCCCATTTGCATTAAGTGTAAATAGTAGCACCTATACAGTAACTGGAAATTCTTTTACATTAAAAAATCTTCAATCAGGCACTTATTATACGCAACTAACTGATTCAAATAATTGTGTGTCAAATGATACAATTATATTGCCTACTTCTTCGATTTGTGGAAATAGAAATATTTGTGTTGGCTCAACTAATACTTATTTTGTTACGAATAATTTAGCTACGCATTATCAATGGACTTATACTAACGCTACCTTAATTAGCAATTCACCACAACAAACATTAAACATTGTATGGAATAAAATTGGAATAGATACTTTAATTGTTGTAGGTACTGATAATGCAGGACAAATCATTCTGACTGATACAGCATTGATAACGGTAGTAGCAAAACCAAATCCTACGCCAACACTATTAGGTGGTTGGAATACTTGTTATAATGTTACACCTGAATATAATTCTTTGGGTAGCATTATTGGTTATGATACATGCTTTCAATTTTGTGTACATAACAGCACCTCATTTACTACTCCTTTAGTTAGCAATCATGTGTATACATGGTCAGGCACAAACTGTAATTTTTTATCAGGAGATAGCACAAACACTGCAACTATATTATTTAATTCGTTAGGTGCAGGAATCATTAATGTAACAGAAACTGATACATTAACAGGATGTACCAAAACCACTGCTATTTGCTTTTATATTATTGACCAACCCCATGCTATTGCTTCTTGTTTAAACTATCCAATTGTAAGCGGAATAATTAATGTTTGCAATCAAATTCAATTGAATTTTGCTGATACATCTTCGCCCTCAACAAGCATAATAAATAGAAAATGGAATTTTGGCGATAGCACTACCATCATTAATACTACTAATACTAATATCAGTCATACTTACACAACAGGCGGAACGTATCATTTAACCCTTGTTATTGAAAATGCTTGTCATTGTACAGATACCTTTAAAGTAACAGTTATTGTAAATGCTCAATCGGGTATTCCTGTATTATGTGCTACAACTGTTTGTTATGCCGATACCTCTACTTACTATGCAAATACAAATAGTTGTACTACTTATAATTGGTCGGTAAGTAACGGAACTATTATAAGCGGAGCAGGCACATCATCTATCAAGGTTGTTTGGAATGGAAGTATTTATCAACCATTAGGTCAAGTTAGTTTAACTGTTCCTTCTTGTTCTACTTATTGTTCATTACCAACAAATGTAACCGTACCAATTGTAACACCAGCAACTACTGTTAATTGCCCATTAAATATGTGTAAGAATGAGAAAGTATTAATTAGTGTGCCTGTTGTTCAGGGGAATAATTATTCATGGAGTACACAAACGCCAAGTGATGTGCAACTATTAAGCAATCCGAACAATCATCAAATTTGGATAAAAGCTATTGGCAATGTAGGTGCTACAATTCATTTGAGAGTGAGTTATAATAACTGCACAATGGGTTGTAGTGGTTACAAAGACACTACTATAAGAATAAAAGGAGCATTTGCTGTAACCTGTTTGAATAATAATAATTGTAAAAAAATATGTAGTGGCGATTCAGCAAAATTTACAACTGACCAATTAACCACCAATAGTAGTGCAATGTTTAATTGGTATTATACAGTTGCTAATTCATCAGCGATTATCGGCACGGTTAATAATACCAACAAAGCAAGTTTCTATTTTGCACCTGTTACGGTTATGACGTTATACAGAGTGTATGCTCATGCTGTAAGTGCTACTGCATTTTGCAATAGCAATGACCCATACATTGAGGTTACAGTTTATCCATTGCCACCAAAGCCTTTATTAAACAATATTTTAAGAGCTAATTGTGTATGTCCAAGTAGTACAATAGTATTAACAGGGCAACCTTTATTTAATCATTACTTTGAATGGTCAACTACTAATACTGCGGCAAATCCTACTTCATCCATTGGGAATACATTCAGCACATTTATGCCATCAAGTCCATTGCCACCTTATACTTTTTCAGTAAAACAAGTGATGACAGATGAACCACATTGTAAAAGCGATACGATTCAATTTTCTATCCAAAAATGTACTGCTCCAACTTTAGTTGTAACAGGGAAAAGTACAGTTTGTGCCAATGATATAAGCACGTATTTAGCACCCATTGGTTTTGATAATTATAGTTGGAAAATTAGAGATAATGGTCATGGTTCTATTCTTGCAGGACAAGGCACAAATCAAATTACGATTCAATGGAATAGCCCTCCCGTAAATACTTCTTATAATGCTATCATTGATTTAACAACAAGGTTTTGCAATACATCAGCCCCAAATCCACTTTCAATTCCTGTTACTGTAATGTCGGCAATGCCAATTACTTTAACCTCAAATGTTGCAACTATTTGCACTAATAATACGATTACTTTTAGTGTTAATCCAACTGTTAGTTCAGCAAGTTGTCCGTTAACTGCGCCATTTGTTTGGAATTTTGGAGATGGCTCTCCAACTGTTACAACAAACGTAAATAAAGCTACTCATACCTATACAACTCAAGGTACATATTCAGTTACTGTTGCCATTCAAAATTTAAGTTCAACACATATTTTACAACAAGCAACCCTTCCAATAACTGTTCATTTAAAACCTGATGTTTATATGATTGACCTTATGGGAGGAAGTGTTTGTCCTAATCCGACTTATAATCTACAAGGAACTGTAACTAATTTTGGTTTATTTACAACACCCAACTTTATTTATTCCTTCTTTTTAAATGGCAACGTTCTCTCAACTGTAACCAATACATTAAGTTCAGCTACGGCAATTATAAATGGAACAAGTGGAAGTAATAAGTACGAAATTCATGTAAAGGACAATAATGGTGGGTGTGTGGGAATTAGTAATAATAGCATTAATAATTGCGGAACTGGTGGCGGTGCTTCTAATTGTCAATTGACGTTAGCCGATACTTTAGTAGTTACATCAATTAGTTGCGATGGTAGTGTAACATTTGGTGGCATTGTAAAAACACCTCCTTATCCAATAACTAAATACACAATCAAAACGGGTGAACCGAATGGCGACTATATAGTTAATGTTGCTGTTTCTGCAAATACCAATTACCTAATTTCTTCTATTACACATCGTTATAAAAGCGTTGGTAAATATCCTGTAAGCATTGTTTTTGATTGCGTAGGTGGTTGTTCAGCAAGCAGTAATCAATACGTTGTTGTGCCTATTGTAGCAGATTTTAAAGTAAATACAATTTGTAATACGAGCAATGTAAAACAAGTAAATCTGATTAATTTAAGTAGTGCCTTACATCAACCTGCTACTTATACATGGGCAGGAGCAGTAACAAGTAATATTGCTAATCCAAGTCCATCTATTCTTCCTGTTGGTTCATAT
>JBEEMV010000198.1:0-4113 GCA_041192505.1 Bacteroidota bacterium | reverse complement strand
TGCTTTTAATTTGCTTTACACAAGCCGATGATGATGTTTTACAAAATTTTTGATACGTTGTAATTTCTTTCGAAATCATTTTGCCACGGGCTTTTGCCAACATTTTTTCTAATTCAATTTCCTTGCCTAAATGCTTTGCTTCTAATTTATTAGCGGCAGATTTTTTATTGAATTGCTTGTTCAGTTGCTTACATTTAGATGAAAATTTTCTGATAAAATCTTTATGGCGATATACAAAAGTTTCCATGCCACTCATAGCATCTAAATAAATTTGAATTTGCGCTGTACTTTCTTCTTTATATCGGCGCATTTTTTTTACCAACTTCAAAATCTTCTTTTGATTATTCACCACCTTTACATGTGTTGCTTGAATTTGCTTAAACATTTTAAACAATGTATCTGTTAAAAACACATTCTCATTTAGTAGCAATCCATCCGCATTATTTTGTCGTTTTGTAAATTTTGCTTTTAGTGTTTGAATAGGGTAATCTAAATCATCTATCATGCTCAAACGTAGTTCGTAAGCTTGTTTTAAGTCGTTGATGCCTTTCAGTGTTAAATCATTGTATTGGTCAAGTTTGGTAATATCATTATCGTATTCATTGTTAAATGCTTTTACCAAAATCAAATAATCTTCGGTTAAATATTTTACTGAATCTTTTAGCAAACCAATTTTTTCTTCTAAGCCTAAGGTGTCTTCGGCTTTAGCTGTTTTTGAATATTTGGTTTGATAAAATTTTAGTTCAGATAAAAAATGGTCAACGTTTTTATCGTTTGTTTTCATCAGCGTTTTATTGGTTTTACGTTGCAATTTCATTTTCTTTTTTGTGCTGTTGAAAGATGAAAATATTTTTTTATTTGTGCTTAATAATGCACCATTATCTGATGTAATAATTTTTGTTTTAAGTTGATTGTTTTTCATCAACTCGGTTTTCATTTCGGTAAGCATGGGCTTCATTTTATTAAAGCTATCAATAGCATTTAATCCATATTTCGAAATCAAATTTAATTGATTGGTATCAGCCACAGTAAGCTCTTTGGCAGGTTTTAAATCGGCTGCTAATAAATTCATTTTGGCTTTATTCATTAAGCCACGGCAAATAAAATTTCGTTTGTTAAATACAAAACCTTCTTTGCCATCATCAGCTATTTGTTCCCATTTATTTTCATTGGCATAATTCAATAAATACGTTTCATATTCGCTTGATAATGCTTCGGCATCGTTGGTAAATTGATTTGCATTTAAATAAAACGAACTATCTTTTTCAAACTTTTTTAGCGTAATTTTTTTTGCATTTAATTGCCATTCAGGATTTAGTGGTAAATGGTCTTTAGAAAAATCGGAAGCTGATTTTTTAAAATATTTTTTATTTGGTGATGAAACGAATTTGGGTTGAAATTTTATTTTTTTACTTAAAAATTTATGCTTTGTGTATTGTATGTATCCTGCATCCCATGTGGCATCTACAAAATACCATTGATTGTTTAATAACACCGCATTCCAACAATGTGTATCTAAATAAAATTTATCGCCCAAATCTGTATTTTCATTTTTAGCATAACCATTTATAGTTATACATTTTATACCTGCCCAATAACACATTTCGTTCATCAATTCGGCATAGCCCGTACAAACCGCCAATCTGCCTTTTATGGTTTCAATATTTTTTTGTACCGATAAATCGTGGCTTAAATATTTTTCTACATCATATTCGGTTCTATAAACAATCCAATCATGAATGGCTTCTAACTTAGCTTCATCGCTGGTTTTGGTTTCGATAACCTTAAATGTAATGTCTTTTATGCCTTCCGAATATTCATTGGCAATAACGGTTTTATTGTTTTGCGCAAAAGCGCTAATGCAACTGATTTGCAATAGCACAACAATAAAAAATAGGTATTGTATTAGTGGTTTTTTCACCTAACAAAAGTATTGAATGTTTTCTAACATAGTTTAGCATAACATTATTTTTTCTCTACGTATATACCGAAAATCCCTACGTACTTTCTTGTATTTTTTGTTAAAAGTGTTGATGTAGTGCAACTTTTTAGGCAGCTCATACGTCTAACTATTATACCACTAAAATTTATAGATAAAAAAATTAACGATTAAACATCTTTCATTTTTACTTATCAAAACAAAAACTGATTTAAAAAAATTATTTTCATTTTAAAATTAAAACTATGAGACAAATTAAAATTACCACACAAATTACAAATCGAGATAGTCAATCTATCGAAAAGTATTTGCAAGAAATTGCAAAGCTTGATTTGGTAACGGCAGAAGAAGAAGTTGAATTAGCCCGAAAAATAAAATTGGGCGATGAAGTGGCTTTAGAAAAAATGGTTCGTTCCAATCTTCGTTTTGTAGTATCGGTTGCTAAACAATACCAACACCAAGGCTTGCCTTTAAATGATTTAATAAATGATGGCAATGTAGGTTTGATAAAAGCTGCCCAACGATTTGACGAAACCAAAGGCTTTAAATTTATATCGTATGCCGTTTGGTGGATTCGTCAATCCATCATGCAATCATTGTTAGACCAAAGCCGATTGGTAAGATTACCACTAAACAAAGTAGGCAATTATTCGAAAGTAAACCGTGCCATGCTACAATTTGAACAAGAAAACGAACGTGAACCAACACCTACTGAAGTGGCTGAAATGCTGGATTTGAATGTAAGCGAAATAAGTGCATTGATGAGCGAAGGCGGAAAAAAACACATGAGTACGGATGCACCCGTAGCCGATGGCGAAGATTTAACTTTTGGCGATTTAATACAAGATGCTAATGAAGCAACACCTGATAAATCGTTGATTAATGAATCCTTGCAAACCGAAATTCGTTCGGTATTAAGAACATTGCCAAGCCGTGAAGCAGGCATTGTAGCTTACTTTTACGGTTTAAATGGTCAATCACTTTCATTAGATGAAATAGCTGATAAATTTGAATTAACTCGTGAACGTGTTCGACAAATAAAAGAAAAAGCAATTAAAAAAATGCGCCGTGGTTTATACAGCGATAACTTAAGAACCTACTTAGGATAAGCATTTGTTATTTAGCCCTCTTTGGAAAATACCATTCTTCTCTGTTGGAGAAGATAAAGATGAGGTTGCTATTAAGCATTTTCTAAAGAGGGCTATTGAAATAAATAATTCGAAAAAAACGGAAAGCAATATCTAATGAAGATTTTTGCTTTCCGTTTTTCTTTTTTTAATAAAAATATTATTGCTGCTTAATGGTAAAAACCGCAATTCAAAACGTATCGTTCATTTCAATTCAAAACGTATCATTTTATAAAAACAAAGCGGCGGCATAAACTGCCGCCGCTAAAGTTCTACTTTTTTACAATAGAATCCAACACCTCTTTTATTGGAAAGTTAGCCGTCAATACCTCAACCTTTTTAGCTCCTTTCTTCTCTTTAGCAGCCGAAAGATTCATCACTATTGAATAGCTGTGCCACTTGTTTTTCTTAATGTATTTCTGTAGCAATTCCGAATCGTAGCTACTCATTAAAAACTTACCATCCACATCACCAAGCGTTTTTAAAAGCTCTTCAAAATGGAAAGCAGTATAGCCACCATAATGCCCTAAGTTAGAATTAAAATAAGGTGGGTCAACGTAATGAAACGTGTCTTTCCTATCAAATCTTTTAATCACTTTTATAGCATCGTCACACTCTACTTGAACAAGGTTTAAACGCTGCGCAAATGCCGTTTGAAAGTTCTCCTTTTTATTATATAATTTCAAAGAACATGCAGACTTTTGAATACTATAACCCCAACTATCCGAAATCTGTCCTGCGAACCCTGTGTTCGTCAATACCCAAAACGCCCAAGCTCGGCGTACCTCATCAAATAAATAATGATGGTCATAAATCACTTTTGCTTTCACATGCTCATGGCGGCTATACATTGTGCCGCTTATTAATAACTGAAGCTCCACAAAATTTGTCTTCAGTATTCTGTAAAAATTAACTACCTCCGCATTTAGGTCGTTAATCACTTCCACCTTCGATGGCTCTTTGGCAAAGAACACAGCTCCACCTCCAAAAAAAGGCTCACAATACAAATTGTGAATGGGCATAATTGGTAGTATGTATTTCAACATA
>JBEEMV010000197.1:0-5016 GCA_041192505.1 Bacteroidota bacterium | reverse complement strand
CCGAATCCAGTGAGCAATGTGCTAATATGCCAATGTGCTAATATGCTAATAAATACAATAGAAATTACGGATGTGTTGGGTAGAACACAGATGGTTCGGCAGGCTCACCATGACGGAGTTGTTGGTCATGCTGAGGAACGAAGCATCTCTATTAATGTAGAAACATTACCAAATGGTATTTACTTTATCAAAGCAACGGATAAAAACGGGAATGTGATGAATGGGAAGTTTGTGAAGGAGTAAAGATAAAAAATGTATAAGTTTGTATATGAATTATTTGTTAGAAACAAAAAGCCACTTACATCCTCGTCAGCCACACACATGGCTTGGCTACAGACGAGGACGAGCAGGGAATGTAGGGAATTACAGCGGCAAAAAGGAAGAAAGATGAGAAGATTTTAAATAACAAAGCCCCTGCATAAGGCAAGGGCTTTGAAGCGTTGTATTAATCATAGAACTAATTCCAAACCAATTTTTTCATTACTTGTAAGCCATTTTCGTTGGTTAATCTAATAAAATAAATTCCAGCTTTTATATCGGCTCGATGAATAATGAATTGTTTTTTGTTGCTTACATTTTCAACTCGTAATATTCTGCCGCTAATATCCATTAGCTCCATTTTTAATTGTTTGCACACCTCACAATTAATATTTAAAGTAACATCATCTTCGGCTGGGTTAGGATATAATTGAATCCATTTATCATTGTCAACATTGTTTATACCATTGCTTGCTGGGATATAAAAATAATAACAAGCGGTAGTATCGCTGCAACCATTACTGCTAATAATAGCACCATAAGTACCTGTAACGGTTGGCGCATAAGATAAGCCTGTAGCTAATACAGTATTGGTGCTACAATCAATCCAACTAATGGTACTACCAAATGCTGCCGAACTTAAAGAATTGCCAACTACACTAAGATTTACGTTAATAGTTGTTAGGCTTAAATTCAAATTAATAATTGAATCGCAACCGCTTGGCAACGGAATATGAATGGTATAAAAACCACTAACTGTATATGTTTGCCCGTTGAAGTAGAATGCATTACTACAAATTGTTTTTGTAATAGTAGAAGTATGATACGGTTGAACAGTTAAATGTAAAATATAAATTTGAGCACAGCCACCACCCGATGCTGGAATACTATCTGTATATACACCAGTTGATGTATAACTATTGCCAAAGAAAGTAAATGATGTACCAGCACAAATATTTTGATACAAATTGGTAACCTGCTGTGGTACTACTGTTAAATTAAGTTGTACGAATGAATCGCAGCCCATAAAGTTTACTAATGTATCTAAATAAATACCACCGGTGTTTATTAAATGATTATTGAAAAGTATAGGGAAATTAGAGCAAATGGTTTGCGAATAACTACGATAGGTTGATGATATTAATGATGTATTAAGTATAACCGTTGAATCGCAACCATTGGCAGCACCACCCACAATAACATGACTAAATGTACCTGCTGTTGAAATATTATTACCAAAGAAATTTAAAACATGACCAGCGCAAATAGTTTGGTTATAACTGTGTGTTGCATTTGGTAATACAATTAATGTTAAATTGATAAATGAATCGCAACCAAATTGATTTTGCAAAGTATCATGGTAGGTTCCAAATGCTGTTAAATTATTGCCATTAAAATTAATACTATTACCGCTACAAATAGTTTGAGAATAATTATGAATAGAAATTGGATTTACTGTTAAATTTAAAGTAACAAACGAATCGCAAAGCAAATAATTTACCAACGTATCAAAATAAATTCCACTACTATTTAATAAATGATTATTAAATAAATACGGATGATTAGCACAAATGGTATGATTATAAGAATAAGTTGAAATTGGATGTACGATTAGGTTCAAAGTAATGAATGAATCGCAGGTTACATAGTTTACCAATGTATCATAATAAGTGCCGCTACTGGTAAGTTGATTACCATTAAATGTATATGGATGATTGTTACAAATGGTTTGATTGATGGTATGTGTAGATGCTGAAACAACATTTAAATGTAAGGTAACAAACGAATCGCAAAGCAAATAATTGGTTAATGTATCATGGTAAATACCAGTTGCATTTAAAGTATTGCCATTAAATAAATAAGTGCCACCAGCGCACAAGAAATGATTGTAAGAATAATTTGAAATTGGATTTACAGTTAAATGAAAAGTAACAAATGAATCACAACTATTGGCGGCAGCAAGTGTATCCAAATAGGTTCCGGTGGTGGTAAGTGTGTTACCATTAAACAAAACAGAATTACCAGCGCAAATGGTTTGGCTAAATGAAAAATTTGAAATTGGATTTACAGTTAAATTCAATGTAACAAATGAATCGCAACCAAATTGATTTTGTAATGTATCATAATAAATACCGCTTGCAGTAAGGTTTGCACCATTAAATAAATAAGGATGATTAGAGCAAATAGTATGATTGTAAGAATAATTTGAAATTGGATTTACAACTAAGTGTAATGTGATAAATGAATCGCAGCTTACATAACTTACTAAAGTATCATAATAAGTGCCGGTTGCAGTAAGGTTTGCACCATTAAATAAATAGGGATGATTAGCACAAATGGTTTGATTAATGGTATCGTACGAAGCATTACGAACAAACAAATTTAGGGTAATAAACGAATCGCAACTTAAATAACTTTGCAGTGTATCTAAGTAAATACCATTTGTAGAAATATTATTTCCATTGAATAAAAATGAATTTCCGAAACAAACATTTTGATTCAAATTAGTAATTAAAATTGGAAGTACGGTTAAATTAAAAGTTACTAACGAATCGCAAGCGTTATAAGATGCAAGGGTATCAAAATAAACACCTGATGATTTAAAGTAGATGCCTTTAAATAGTGCTGAGTCGCCATAGCAAACAGTTTGAGCAAGTATAGTAGATGGAGAATTTAGTACAGTTAAATTTAATGTTATTACCGAATCGCAATTGTTTGCATTCATTAACGTATCGAAATAAGTACCACTTGTAGTTAATGTATTGCTATGAAATAAATAGCCCACATTACTACATACAGTTTGCAATATGGTGCTTGATGAAGTAGGAATAACAGTTAAATTTAATGTTATTACCGAATCGCAACCATAATAATTTGGCAGCGTATCTTTATAAACGCCCGTTGTATTTAAATTGTTTCCATCAAAACTGTATACTTGATTGCTACAAATAGAAGCAATAATATTTTTTGTGCTTGTGCTATGAACTATTAAATTTAACGTGATTAAAGAATCGCAGCCTACTGTATTTGGAAGTGTATCAAAGTAAGTGCCCGTTGTGTTTAAATTATTTCCATTAAAGCTGTAGCTACTATTACTACAAACGGCTTGATTGATAATGTGCGATGAAGATTGATTTACTATTAAATTTAATGTGATAAACGAATCGCAGCCATTAACCGAATTAATGGTATCATAATAAGCGCCTGTTGTGTTTAAATTATTTCCATTAAAGCTATAAAAACTGCTTGAGCAAATGGTTTGCGTATAACTATGAGCTTGAATTGGTTTTACAAATAAATTAAGCGTAATAAACGAATCGCAGCCATAATAATTGGCCAATGTATCATGATAAATACCTGATGCAATAAGATTTTGCGATTTAAAAGAATAAGGATGGTTGCTACAAATAGTATCGTTTATTGTTTTATAACTTGGGTTTGAAAAAACGGATAATACCATTGAGTCAACATTGTTTTGCCCCAAAGCATCGGTAACAGTTATGGTATAAGTAACTGAGCCAACTGTAGCTGGCGTTACCAATGGATTAGCTAAAGTGTCTTGTCCGTTTAGCAACCATGTATTAGGTGTCCATGAATAGGTATAGGGTGGTACACCGCCATATACAGTAGGTGTTCCGCCTATGTGTATAATTGAACCAAGGCATGAAATTTTATCTACCCCTGCATCTGTAATAACTGGGCATTGGGATGGGTATATTGCAAAAACTGAATCGTAAATGCCGCCATCATATTCTGCAATATATAGTGTAACTCCATTTAAATTATTCAAAGGCGTTAGTGTAACCTGTGCATTGCAATTTGAGTACATAGGATTGCTTGCAGGGTCTATCGCTTTTCCAATTGTATCTTGATACCATTTTACTGAATCAGAAAAATAAGCAGCAGTATTAGATGGACTGCCTTCAGGAAACATATAACCACAAGTAAGTACACCTAAGTTTACAAATTGACCAATACAAATGGCTGAATCCTTTCCAGCTGGCGATGCTAAATTTTGGTTGATGTGAATTTTTACCCATCCTGTGTCGGGCTGTAAATAGGTAGGAATACCAAGTTTAAAAACATTCGTATCATATTCTGTATAATAAAAACTATCCAATCCTCTATAAAAACTATTAGGCTTGTAATGTGCATAATGGGTTTGGCTGCTACTTGTAAAACTTGATACGGTACCATTTTGCGCCACATTGCTAATGCTTAAAGCCGATGTGGTTTTTGAAACATGAAAATCATTGGCTTGCACAGCCACAGCTACGGGCTGATTTACGGCTACCGTTCTATTATCATTTACAGCTACTTTTCTGCAATATTTATTGTGTTGAATATTGGCTGTAATAGTATCATAAGCTATATGATTGGTACTATCTTTTATTTCAAAAATAACAGTATAACTACCACCCCAATACGGCGCCATGTACTTATTGCCCAAAATAAATGATGCTGCATGGTGATTAACGCTTGCATTAAATAAGCCTAATGTGGTAACAGCCGAAGTATCAGGATTTGAAGCATCGGGTAAATAATTTACATTGTTACTATACACAATTGATCTAACAGCATAATTTGATTTATTGCCAATGCCATACGTTACATAAATAGAATCGAAATAAACAAAATTTTGTAATGCAGTAGCGGTGTTTGTGGTAGCACACATATTATATGACACAACCGATGATGATGCGGAAAATAATGGTGCAGTTAAGTTTAAGGTTAAAATAGAATCGCAACTATGATAAT
>JBEEMV010000196.1:0-7713 GCA_041192505.1 Bacteroidota bacterium | reverse complement strand
TTTCTTGTTCTACTCATAAATGAATACATAGCAGGTATTACAAATAAGGTTAAAATTAACGCAAATAATAATCCACCAATAATTACAATGCCCAATGGTATGCGGCTTTGAGCGCCACTTCCTAATGCTAATGCAATAGGCACAGCACCTAAAGCAGTTGCTAATGTTGTCATTAAAATTGGTCGTAACCTTAATGCTGCTGCATCAATTACTGCATCTATTTTTGCTTCGCCACTTTCTCTTTTCTGATTGGCAAATTCAACAATTAAAATTCCATTTTTAGTTACCAATCCTATCAACATGATAATACCTATCTGCGAAAAAATATTTAAGGTTTGATTAAACATCCATAGGCTCAACAATGCACCAGCAAATGCTAATGGCACTGTAATCATAATAATTAATGGGTCGATAAAACTTTCAAACTGTGCAGCCAATACTAAAAAAATTAACAGCAAAGCCACAACCAAAGCAAATGTGGTGTTAGATGAACTTTCAGCAAAATCTCTGGAAGCACCATTCAATGAAGTATTGAAAGATGGGTCTAAAGTTTTTTTAGCAATTTTATTCATTTCAATAATGCCATCACCAATTGTTTTTCCAGGTGCTAATGCTGCTGAAATAGTAGCCGATTTATATCTATTAAAATGATACAATTGCGGCGGACTGCT
The DNA here is from genome assembly GCA_041192505.1 of Bacteroidota bacterium. Classification (GTDB taxonomy): domain Bacteria; phylum Bacteroidota; class Bacteroidia; order Chitinophagales; family CAIODY01; genus CAIODY01. The sequence continues at coordinate 7,042 of JBEEMV010000196.1, read as the reverse complement.
CTCTTCTTGCATCTGCACCAAATTATCTAATTGAATTAATTCGCCATTTTTATTTCTTACATAATACGATGCTAAATCAACAGGTTTATCTCTGTTGTCTCTATCCACTTGTGCAATTACTTGGTATTGTTTGCCATGCATAATAAAATAGCCAATTCTTCCAGCACTTAATGCAAGCTGCAAAGTTTTTGAAATATCTTTTACCGAAACACCCAAGTCTGCTGCTTTTAATCTATCAATACTAATTTGTAATTCGGGTTTGTTAAATTTTAAATTGGCATCAACACCTAAAAAAACTTTACTCTTATTGGCTTCTTCTAAAAATTTTGGCACACCAGATTTTATTTTATCAAAATCAATATTCTGAATTACAAACTGCACTGGTAAAGAAGTTCGGGCTGCCACACCTACCGAAATAGTTTGTTCTTGAATGGCAAAAATTCTTCCTTCATTAAATTTTGGAAGATTTTTATTTACCATATTTATTATTTCTTGTTGGCTTCTGTTTCGTTTATCAGGGTCAACCAACATCACTCTTGTCATGCCCGTATTTACAGCACCACTGCCCACAAAACCTGGGGCAACAATTGTTGTAGCTACATTTTTTTCGGGAATAGAATCAACCACAAAAGTTCCAATTTTATCCATGTAAGTACTCATGGCATCAAATGAAGTTCCTTCGGGTGTAAGCACACTTAATCTAAACAAACTTCTATCCTCTAATGGTGCTAATTCTGATTGCAATAAATTCATAAATAATACAATCAATCCAATACAAACACCAACGATAGGAATGGCAACCCATCTGCGTTTCATAAATTTTTCTAATAAATTTCTGTAACTATTATCTAACCATACAAAGAAGGGTTCGGTTTTATGATAGAACCAACCATGTGATGAATTTTTGGTGGTTAATAATACATTTAAAACAGGTGTTAATGTAAGCGATACAAATGCAGAAATTAAAACCGAACCTGCTAATACAATTCCAAATTCACGAAACAATCTGCCTACAAATCCTTGTAAAAAAATGATGGGCAAAAACACAATGGCTAATGTGATTGATGTAGCAATTACGGCAAAGAAAATTTCGTTGCTACCTTCTTCTGCTGCTTGATATTTGTTTAATCCTTGTTCTAATTTTTTGAAAATATTTTCGGTTACTACAATGCCATCATCTACCACCAAACCTGTTGCCAACACTATGGCTAACAGCGTTAAAATATTGATACTAAATCCAAAAATATACATGATAAAAAACGAACCAATTAACGAAACAGGAATATCAATTAATGGGCGAATGGCAATCATCCAATTTCGAAAAAATAAATAAATAATGATGATAACCAAAATGAATGCAATGAGTAAAGTTTCTACTACTTCTTCTAACGAACGCTTTACATATCTTGTATTATCAAGCGATAAATTAAATTCAATATCAGCAGGTTTATCTTTTTGAAATTGTTCGTAGCGTTTATAAAATTCTTTTGCAATATCTAAATAGTTTGTACCCGGTTGCGGAATGATAGATAAGGCAATCATCGGCACACCCGATTCTTTTAAAATTGTTTGTTCGCTTTCGGGCCCAAGCACAGCATTACCAATATCTTTAAACCTTATTACAGCATTGGCTGATGATTTAATAATTAAATTATTGAAGTCGTCTTCGGTAGTTAATCTGCCAAAAGTTTTCACTGTTAATTCGGTATTGTTGCCATAAATTTTACCAGCAGGTAATTCAATATTTTCATTGTTCAAAGCCGTTTCAACATCGGTAAAAGTGAGTTGATGCGATGCTAATTTTGATGGGTCAATCCACAAGCGCATGGCATAACGTTGTTGCCCCCAAATTTGAACATTACTAACTCCAGGAATTGTTTGCAATCTATCCAACAAAACATTTTCAGCATAATCATCTAAGTCTAAAATGTTTCGTGAATCGCTTTTAATTGTCATCGAAATAATGGCATCGCTATTGGCATCAGCTTTTGATACAACTGGCGGTGCATCTATATCTTGTGGCAATGTTCTAGTAGCTTGCGATACTTTATCTCTAACATCATTGGCTGCGGCTTCTAACTCATGCCCCACATTAAATTCAACAGTAATTACACTTGAGCCTTGATTGCTGGCTGATGAAATGGTTCTAATGCCTTCAATACTATTGATGGCTTTTTCTAATGGTTCGGTAATCTGCGATTCAATTACATCGGCATTTGCACCACGGTAATTTGTCATTACAGTAATCGTTGGAGGGTCGATGCTTGGGTATTCTCTAACACCCAAAAAATTTAATCCAATCAAACCAAACAACACAATGATAATGCTGCAAACTATTGCAAACACTGGTCGTTTTAAACTTAAAGAAGAAATGCTCATGTTATTATTTTTGCCACAAAGTCGCAAAGACAAAGAAGTTATTTTCTTTGTTACTAATCAACTTAAATTAATTTATAAATCGTTTAATTCCATTTTTAATAAGTGGTACATTAAAATTTATTAAGTACCCTAATCTTTTATTTGATAATTTTAAATGCGAAATAATTTGCGCTTGCCAAAGAGGATTTATTTCTTCAACCGCCTTCAACTCAATAATAACACAGTTCTCAACCAATAAGTCTAAACGCAACCCTTCATCAAAAATAATTCCATCGTAGTGAATAGGAATTAATTTTTGACGTTCAACTTCAAATCCCTCTTTCTTTAATTCGTGTTCCAAACATGTTTCGTAAATTTTTTCTAATAATCCTGGACCTAATTGCTTATGAACTTTAAATGCTGCATTCACTATAGCTGTACCTATTTTTTCTTCATACCTTGTTGGTTCCATATCATAATTTTAAATTTAGTGTCTTTGCGTCTTAGTGGCTATTACTTAATTTTCTATGTTTCTTTCTGTTTCTGTGGTTTATTTTATCTTCAAAACTGAATTTGGTTTTACATACAATAACCCTGAAGTAACAACGGTATCGCCAATTTCCAAACCATTTGTAATTTGAATCATCGCTTCATTTCTAACACCTGTTTCTACTTTTTTAAATTCTGCTTTTCCATTTTTAACAATCGCTACTTTTTTAAATTTGGCATCAGGAATAATGCATTGTGTAGGAATCAATAATGCATTATCAATCTTTTTTAAACCCACATCTATTTTTGCAAATGCACCAGGAATAAGCGCCGATGAAGTGTTTTGAACCAATGCCCTTGCTTTTATACTTCTGGTTTCGGCATTAATTTTATGTTCGATGGCATACGTTTTTGCAGTAAATGTTTCATTGCTACCATCAATTTTAAATTGAAGCAAATCGCCATTTTTAATTACCGAACCATATTTTTCAGGAATAGTAAAATCTAACTTTAATTGACTAATATTTTGTAAAGATGCGATAGAAACAGATGGCGTAAGATATGCGCCATTGCTCACATTTTTCAGACCAATTGCACCATTAAAAGGTGCTCGTATTTCTGTTTTAGCAATCATTGCATTCATGTTATCTATATCAGCTTGCAATGTTTTTTGTTGTGTAATGGCATTGTCGTATTCTTGTTCGCCTACACCTTTAATGTTCAATAACTGTTTTAAGCGCTTTTCGTTTTTATCGGCTGTTTCTTTTTGCGCTTGCAATTTTTTTAATTGCGCTTGCAAATCTGCATCAAATAATTTTACCAGCAAATCGCCTTTTTTAACATTCGTTCCTTCGTTAATATTTAGGCTAATAATTTTGCCTGAAATTTCGCTATGCAATTCCACTTCATCATAAGCCAATAAAGAACCCGAAGCCACGATATCATTATCTAAACTTTGCGCAGTTACTATAAAAACATTTACACCTACAGGCGCATTTTTATTAGCGCCATTGCCCGTAGGCGAAGGATTTTTAGGATGTAAAACCTTATTATAAAAAATGATGGATGCAATGAGTAAAACTAATCCAATAATAAACCAACCGAATTTTGACATAATTAAAATTTAAGCAAAAGTAATTTATTGTAAACAAAACAATAGCAAGTAAGTTTAGGGCATAGCAGTTCGTTAAACTTCTAATGGGTAATTTTGGTTAAAATATTTAAAATCTATTTATTTAATGCCCACATCAACAAGGCATTTTTTTCTTTTGGTAGGTTTAGTTTTTCGATAATGTTGCTGCGATGTTTTTCAATTGTTTTTTCGCCTACAAATAGTTTATCGGCTATTTGTTTTGATGTAAATTGCTGTTTGATAAGTTCAATTATCTTGTTTTCGGTAAGGGTTAGTCGGTCTATATCGGTAGGGCTACCCGAATGGGCATCTATCATCAATTCGCTTTCAATATTTTTACTTAAATAAGTGTTGCCATCTAGCACTGCTTTTATACACAAGTCTAATTCTGATGCTGCTTTTTCTTTTAATAAATAACCACCCAAATTATAGGCTTTCGCTTTTTTATAAATAGAATATTCTTTATGCATGGTTACCAATATTATTTTGGTTTGCAATCTTTCGGCAAATACTTTTTCTAAAATTTCTAAGCCCGTCATGCCTGGCATATTAATATCTAAAATAGCAATATTGGGTTTGTGCACTTTGATAAGACTATAAGCCGAAAGCCCATTGGTGCAAGTTTCTATTACTTTATAACCTAAATGCTCTACATAAGATTTTGTGCCAAGTAGTGTTAAAGGGTGGTCGTCTGCAATTAAAATTGTCATTGGTTATTGGTCATTTGTTGGTAATTATTAGTCATTTGACATAAGTCATTTTGTGCCATGGTTTGTGTCTCCACGAACCATTTTCAATTGATGTTCGTGGAGACACGAACCTCGGCAAAAGTCCAGAAGTTTGGCGAACCTTTAAGGTTCGCCAAACTTTAATTGGATTGCCGAATGACAACGGTTATTGTAGTGCCTTGTTGGGTTGATGTTATAGTTGCATTGCCACCTAAAGTTTTGCTGCGTTGCAAAATATTATGTAGCCCAAATGCTTTGGTTGATGCCAGTGCTTCTTTTACATTAAAGCCTTTGCCCGAATCTTTAATTACGATTTGTAGCCCATAGTGCTGTTTTTCAATTGTTACTTTGGCGGCTGGTGCTTGGGCATATTTTACTATGTTGGTTAATGCTTCTTGCACAATGCGATACACCTGCAATTCATCATTGGTGTTTAATTCTTTGTTGTAATTCAAATCGTGGGCAATAATAATATTGTGTTGAGCTTGCATCCGTTCTATCATGTTTTCTAAACTAATTTTCAACCCCAACGATTCAAATAAAACAGGATGCAAATTGCGACTGATGCTTCTTACATCTTCAATAATAGCATCTATTTTTAAATTTAATTGAGCAAACTCCATTTTGTTTTCTGATTTCAAATCCAGTAAATCATGGCTTACGCTATCATGCAAATCGGTGGCTATGCGTTTGCGTTCTTCTTCTGTTTTTTCAAATAATTGATTTGTAAATTGCTGTTGCAACTGCACTGCTTGCTTGGCTTGATTTCGTTTTCGATAAAAGAAATAACTGGTGGCAGCTAATAAACCACTCATTAATAAAATTAATAAAAAAGCAATTTGAAATTTAGATGTTTTTAAATCGTTATCTTTTATCAGCAATTGTTTTTCTTTTTTCTCTACTTGATATTTTTTATCTATTTCAAAAACTTTGGTTCTATAATTAAGTTGATGGCTGCTATCTACCGCACTTTTATTTAGCTTAGCATAATGAACTGCTGATTTATAATCTTGTTGTTTTATTGCTTCATCATAAAAATACTCTGACAGGTTGCCAGTTGCAGTATAATCGTTATCAGCTATTGCTTCGCTTAAATAAGCTTGTAACTTCTTGTTAGAAAGCATAGGGCTGTTGGTGGCTGTAGTGTAATCGGTTAAGAGTATAATAAATAAATTAAAATCGCTTAATCCATTTTCATCAGTACTTACAATTGCTTTTGCAGAATCAATATATTGTTTGGTAATTGGATATTGATGTTGCATTAAAGCCTTAATACCTAAATGGCACATGGTAGCCAATTTAAAAGTAGGCTGTGGCGGATTTTTTTGATAATAAAGCAACCGTAAAGAATCTACAGCTTCGAAATATTTCAAAGTATCTGCTTGATTATGTAAAAAGCTAGCCAAATTAATTGCTGATACAAAAATACCTCCTTCAAAGCCTTGTAGTTTTGCCATTGCCAATGACTTTCGTTTATAATTTTCGCACTCTATCGCATTACCCATGCTTTGATACATACCGCCTAACAGATTGTAAACGGCACCTTTGCCGCCATGTAAATTGATCAATTCAAATTCATCAAGTGCTTTATTGGCATATTTAATTATCGAATCGCTTTTGTGCAAGCCATCGTATGCATTAGCAATACTTAAATAAGAATAAGCATTAAAATACTTCGCAAAATAATTATGACCAGTTGTAATACAAGGTTTTAATAAGGTAATAGAAAACTTATAATCTCCTCTAAGATTGTATGATTCGGCTATTTCATATTGTAGTCGAATTTTATTTATAGGAGCAATTTTTTTTTCATATTGATGTAAAAAAGTAGTAGAATTATTAACCAAAATAGTATCAAATGTATAATTACGAACAGCTGTTTCAATGGCTTTAAACAATGTAAATGCCGCTGTATCTATTTGATTGGTTGCTATTTGCTTTACCATGTATTGATTTAATGTATCATAATAATTAGCAGCTTCTCTGTTTGTTGGTGTTTTTATCCATTTGGTAAAGCTATTATACCATGGCTTGGGTGCTTCGTAGTATTCAGCATCATTATTTTGCTTACATGCTTGCAAATAAAGTGATATTGCAACAAGAAATAATATTTTGAAATTGATTTTCATTAGGCTAATTTAAATATTTGCAAATGTATATTAACTGATGTAAGAAAACCATTAGGGTTATCCCTAATTTCTTAACTAAAATGTTGATGGAATGTTGATAGAATTTGGCATAAAGCCTAATTATTAGGGGTAACCCTAATGGATTATTAACTTAAATGATTGTTTCTTTGCCGTCCATTATAAAAAATCAAAATTCATGAACAAAA
>JBEEMV010000195.1:0-8805 GCA_041192505.1 Bacteroidota bacterium | reverse complement strand
CGCTTTGGCATCAGTATATTTACTAAAGCCAACTGTTATTTTAACTTTTTTCATTGTAAACACCGTATTTGTATTGGGTGCTAGTAAATATTCAATTCATGCAGGTATAGATTAAATGAAGAATAAAATAAAACAGATTACAAATACTATTACGCCAATTGATTAAAAAAAGTTTATCATAGGCAATAAATATTTTGTTAATGCCGCAGCCATTTTTTCGATTGGATTTATTATAAAGGCAATTTGCTTTGTAATGTTTCCATTTGGAAACCTCAAATTCCCAATTGCTTTTTTTAAATTCCCTATTCGGTTTGTTGAATTTCCAATTGCCTTTTTCCAATTTCCAATTCGGTTTTTCATTTTTCTGATTATGAAAATATAATACTCAATTGCGGCTGTTACAATACCTATTTGCAATATCATTTTGCCCATGTACTATGTTGCATAGCCCATGCACTTTGTAATAAAGTAAATGGTGTTTATTTAATTGCTGATAGGAAACATGGCATACCCAATTGCCTTTGTAATGTTTCGGGTTGAAAATATTGCAGTGCTGTAATCATCAATTTTATTCTACGTTAAATTACGTAGGCATATACGTGTTTTTGCGTAGGTACAACACGTATTTTCTACTTAGTATTGCAATTCTAAAAATACTTAATTAAACCATTTTTTACCGCTATGAAAAAAACTACGGCTACAAGCACACAGCACACAGCACACAGCACACAGCACACAGCACACAGCACATTAAAATTTAAGCCAAGCAAACTAATACTAATTATTATGCTAATGGCTTTTTCGTTTTTTAAAACTAATAGTGCAAAAGCACAAACCACTGCCGATAGTGCCCTAACGGTAACAGATACATCTATCACTACGCCTAACAATATAGTGGTAACCGATAGCAGCGGCAATACCACACTATTTGCAGGGGGGCAACAAAGCGGCTATAGTGGCAATGTAGGTATAGGTACTAATACACCTAATGATAAACTAACCGTTAAAGATTCATTAATACCAAAAATAAGTTTAACCAATGGCGAAACAGTATTAAGATTTAGAATTAATACACAAACCGATACATCTGTATCTGGCGCAAAAGCACACAAAAAACATACAAAACCTACTATTGCCAATAATAGCAGTAATGCTGCCAGAGGAACAGGCACTATGGATATACCAGTACCATCAGAAATGATTGATATACGCCATGATGATGTAGTAATAGAAGCAAAAAAATTGCGAACAGATATTGATTATAGCCAAATCGTTTCAGCCGATGGCTGCCCCAATGTGTTTTATGATGCATCGGCACATATATTCGAAATAGAACCTTGCCACGATAATTCGCCACAAGGGCGTTATCAAAATGCAGGGCATCTACAAGCTTTACAGCCACTCATTATTGAATCAACAGGCATAACACTTAATGTAGATGATTTTACTTACGGACCTATGTATGGCTTAATGATAAATGGCATGACCACTACCAATGGCAATGCTACAACAAACGGCGATTTGAATATAAATGGCAATACAAGTTTAATTGGCAATGCTACGATAGGCAATAACACAAATGGAAATGTAAGCAATATTACTATGAATGGTACTACTACCTGTAATGGTAATTTGGTAGTAAATGATATAAATGGATATGAGTTATTAAAACTAAATACTAACGACCATGTATTATATGCCCGTGAAATACAAGTACAAACCACCGCCTTCCCCGATTATGTATTTAATACAGATTATAAGCTAAGCACACTAAAAGAATTAGAAAGCTATATAGCCGCCAACCACCACCTACCCCAAATGCCAACGGCACAAGAAGCCGAAACCAACGGCATAAAAGTAAGCGAAATGCAAAACAAACTATTACAAAAAATAGAGGAACTCACCTTGTACTTAGTGCAACAACAAAAAGAAATAGATGTATTAAAAAAGCAAGTTAGCCATAAATAAATAGCTTTAACACCAATCTTTTATTGTATGAAAAAAATAATTGTATGTTGCTTATTGCTATGCTGCTGCGCTTTACTAAAAGCACAAACTAAACAAGATAGCCTACCCCAAAAAGATAAACAGCCTATGTTTATGCCGAATATTGGCTTTAGTACATTGCTTGGGGGATATGCAAAAGTTGGTACTTGGATAAAACTAACAAATAGATTTTATGGGGAAGTTGGGTATGCATATTATCACTACGTTGATGATAGACTTCCTAACGAATACTATGAATCAACATACAGGCATAAATTTTTATTAGGGATTAATTTTTTGAATAAACGTTCTTCTTTCTTTCAAAATTTTTCTGTACGTAAAGGGTTTTACAAGGAATATTCAAGAGTAACATATCGAACAAAAAATACAGTTGTTACAAACCAAAAAATCAATGATAGACTTTATTATTCTTATAACATTGGCTGGATAAAAAGATTTAGAATAAACAATCAAAAAATGGGTGTACTTTATAAAGTGGGTTTAATTGCACCTGATTTATATAATTTCGGGTACTTTCCATTTAATTTTGAGTTAACTTTCTTTCTTCATTATAAATAATTTATGAAAAATACTATTAGCTTTATATTATCAATTTCTTTGATTATACTGATTTTTAGCAATAAAGCCTTTGCTCACAAAGAGTGGGTACATCAGTACATGGTTCGTGAAGCATATAAAATGCTTAAAAGTACAAGAGGAGTCAATTATGGTGTGTATAACGACATGCAATTTGGATTGAATTTTTGGAGTGGTGGAGGAGATTATTTTGGAGAGGGTAATCCAAATGATCCATGGAATACCAATAGTCCAATAATTGTAGGCGCCTGGAGAGAAGACGAGGAGGATATTGTCTTTGGATATAAGCTCTCACCAGGTCATTGTGGAGATGCAACAATGTCTCATTTTTGGCAAGCTGATAATGGTGATAATTATATGACACATTTAGTTGCATCAAGTTGTATCGCTTATAATTCATGGCAAAAAGCAAGGATTATGTTATTTAATGGAAATAATTTTGAATTGACGCTTAAAAAATCAGGCTCTTTTGATTATCCAATTCACCTAACTTCATTAGCAACAACTCTCTATACTGTTAATGTAAGTGAATTCAAAATAAAGTATAATTCAATTTTTGATTTGTACAACGGGAATTACAAAGTTGAACCGATCATTTCCAATACAGACCAAATAATATTAAATCTTTTTAGTAATTATAGCAATGGATTTGACAACGCATCAAATTGGGTAGAGTGGAAAAATGAAGGGAAAAGCGTAGCCCTACAAATATTAGGTAGAGTAGCCCATTTGTTAGGAGACCAGAGTGTCCCAACCCATGCTCATGGAAGAATGCATCCTTGTGACGTTGGGGATGGCGATTATTATGAATTGGATATGGGAAGTTCGCTAACCTATCCAGTTTGTAATACTATGCCATATAATAATGGTACATGTAGTTGTACTGCTGACTCGTGGGATTATAATACAGCCATACAACAGGGAGGATTATTAGATGGTATTTTATGTTTGAATGACCAAGACGCATTGCACTATTTATTTTATTCAACTAATCAATTAGCAGATTTTTTTCCTTCAGGTTCTAATGCTCCACTAACGCATGCTTATACTGCTATGTATCCATTTTATGCTGGAAATACTGCCCATGACGCCAATGATTTAACAAATAATTTACTTTCGAATTTCTATACCATTTTTAATAATAATAGCCCAGGTGCTGTAAATACACAACAAATTGGCGGTATTACATTTAATTATGCAATACGTTCGGTAGCTACGCTATTATATTGGTTTCAAACAAGGCTTCAAGATTATCAGCCAACAGCTTATGTTCAAAATGCTAATACTTTAAATAATAGTAGTATAACAACTTTAGCGGCCAATGTACCAGGCAGTATTTATGTTACCAATACTAATACAAAAGTATATGCGTATTGGGGCATTGAAGCTGGCAATAATGTAACAGCTGCTTATTCAACTGGTGATTTTGTTGTAGCAAATGGTACTGCTTCTAAATTTTTAGCAGGCAGTAGTATACATTTACAGCCTGGTTTTAAAGTAGAAGCTGGAGCAGATTTTCAAGCAAAAATAATTACCTTCCCATGTACTGGTCCTTCAGCAAGGCAACCAAATCAAGAACAATTTAACGATTCAGATTTAATTAGATTGGTTCATATTGGTAGCGATAGTATTGTTCATCAAAATTATACTCCACTGTTGGCTGATACTAATTTATCTATTTTTCCAAACCCATTTACTCAAACCACTACTTTACAATTTACCAATACAGCTAACGAAGAATTTACCTTAGATTTATTTGATATTACTGGCAGAGTGGTATTTACCATGCAAAAAATAACAGGTACACAATATACATTTAACCGTAACACTTTAGCCGATGGCGTATATTTACTAAAACTAAAATCTAATACCAAAAGCTATACAGAAAGATTGGTGGTGCAGGATTAATAAAAATATATAACAATGAAAAACATACAAATACTATTAATACTATGCAGCTTAACTATAAGTTTTGCTTGTAAAAAAAAGATGACAACTACTGTTATTCAAGGAGTGGTAATAGATGAACTATCACAAAAAGGAATTCCTTATGCTTCTATTACGATTTACGAAATTAATCCTAATGTTCCTGGTGCGTTTGGTACAAAATATTTTGCACAAAAAAAGACAGATGCTTCGGGCAATTTTTCATTTAATTTTGATATGGATGAAGCTAAAACATATAGAATTGATGCTTATGCGAATATGTACAATTCCTCTGTAGGGCAAACACCCATACCATTTGAAGAAAACGATTATAGGTTTTTATTGCACCCAATTGGATTTGTTAAATTTCATATTAAAAATGTTAATCCATATGATAGTAGTGATTATTTTTTCATGAATTACACTGTGTTTAAAGGAACAACAATAGATACATTCCTAACTTACCCAGGTTCGGCTTATACTTCTTGTAGAACAAACTATACATATATTAAGAACAATCAAACAATAGACAACTATAAAACTGTTACCCTTCCTGCATTTGATACAATATTAGTTGACATTAACTATTAAACTATACTTTATGAAAAAAAATTTAGCCATTGGCACAGCCTTATTTGTGTTCTTGTTTTTATTCTCCTTTAATGTTTTTTCACAAATAGATACCGTTGCCGAACAAGTAACTGATACAATTCCATATTCAATTTCAGTTGATACTAGTAGAATTTCTACCGGCATATTATATGATAATGCGATACACTTTATAAATGCAAAAGATTATACTGGGTTGAATGATTCAGTGTATATGAATGAATATGATGCCCGTCAATTATTTTCAGAAATGAAATCTGCAAGTATTAGAAATACAGAAACAATGGCAAACATAGATGATATTACAATATTGATAAATGAAAAAATAAAGCAAGGCAAATATCCATTTTACATATTAAACTATGATTATAATGCTATAAAATCGTACGCTATTGATAGTGGTTTAATTCAAATTCAAAATCATATAATTACCGATGGCTTAAACAGAACCGAATCACCTTATGAAACCAATCATTTGTTTGCTGCCTGCCCAGTAAGTACTAAATTTTTACAATCTGAAATTAATTTTGAAATAGTACCCATTTTGTATTTAACAAATTCTGTTAACATGACAAATCAAATACAAATTGACTTTGGTGATGGTATAGGTTGGCGCAATGTAAATTGGAATGATGTAATAACCATAGCTTATTCAGATATTGGTTATAAAGAAATTCGATTAAAGGTTACGTTTTCCAATTCAACAATTTACGAATCTAAATCTAAAATACTCATCGAATATTTAAATTCGAATGCAAGAACTAAGGCTAATGGGCAAGACCAATTTAATTTTACAGCATCAATACCCTATAATGGTGGGAATGCTAAAGGTATTGCTTCTGTTGTATTAGCCCCTGGCCATACCTGTATTACAAAACCCTTTATTTTTGTAGAAGGAATTGAGTTTGGCAATACCCCTGTAGTGCAAAACAATGCTATTGTACAGTATGGCGATATTGGCTATGTAGCTTTTACTCAAGGACCACCCAGCGATTATCCGCAGCTTTTAAAATTACCAGTTCTTATTTCGCAATTACAGAATAATGGCTATGATATTATTATTGTTGATTTTGAAGATGCCGCTACTTACATACAACGAAATGCTTTTTTATTAATTGATATTATTAAATGGGTTAATGATAATAAATGTAGCGATAATGAAAATGTAGTAGTAGGCGCCAGTATGGGCGGTTTGGTTACAAGATATGCTTTAATGTATATGGAGCAACACCCCGAAATAGGAAAACCACACTGTACAAAGATTTGGTGTACATTTGACACACCACATAAAGGAGCTAATATTCCATTAGGTGCACAATTATTTATTAAACATTTTGCCGACCCAAAATTTGGCAATAATCAAGATGCTCGTGATGCACTTAGTCAAAAAATGTGGAGAGAAGCAACGCAGCAAATGTTAATCTACCATTTAGATGAAACTACCAGAGCCTATATGCACAATACTTTTTGGTATGAGATGGCGCAAATGGGAAATTTTCCGCAAAAATTAAGAAGAATTGCCATAGCTAACGGCAGTTATACAATGAACAACCAAGGCTATAATCCAGGCGATGAAATGATAAAATATCATTGGAGTGGTGTGGGTGGTCTACTTCAAAATGATGGACATGTATTTGCTATGAATGGTACAAGTAAAAAAGTGAAAGGAAAAACAAGAAACAATTTAATATTTTGGGGTGATTTGCCTAAGAAAAAGACAAGAATTGAAACTACATCAATCAGCAATTTAAGTATTGATAATGCACCAGGTGGCGTAGGAAATCAAATAGAAGTTTTGGGAGGAAAACAATATTACTCGTTATTTACGCTACATGGATTTCCTTCAGCTAATTATTCAATATTACCCAATGGCAATATTGGGGTACATATTGTAAAAGTTAATATCCCTGTCAATATGTATGTTGGAACAGTTGATGTACCTCATAGTAAATTTTGTTTCATTCCGTCAATTAGTGCATTAGCAATAAATACAACCAGTCTTACGTATAATTTTTTGACAAATATCCCAAATCAATCAGCAATTAATAATAGTATATCCCCTTTTAATAGTATTTATACAAACTCGTCTGGGCAAAATGAACTTCATGTTGAAATTACAGATGGCCATAATCAAGAAGATGCTGTAAATAGTAATTCAAATAATATTGCATGGTTAATTAATGAATTGCAAAATTCGGAAGATGTAGCAACTATACTTCCAACAATATCAGGTACAATACATTCAACATTTAATTATGGTAGCACTTATAATCCATTTATTAAAAGTTGTACTATAAAAAACAATGGTATTTTAAGTGTAAATAAGAATGCAGCTTTTGGATTTGGAAACTTTGCAAGTAGCCCCACCAATGGCTCACATTTAGAAATTAGTTCAAATGGATGCACTGCCGCATTTATTCATATAATGCAAGGTGGTAATTTTATAATTGGTGATAATTCAGTTTCTAATACAGCAACTGTTTCTTTAAATTCTGAAAGCAAAATTGAAGTTGAAAGTAATGGTAATTTTATTATACATGACAATAGCATTTTAGAACTAAACAACAATACAGAAATCAGTAAATTTAAAAGTGGGGCAAATGTACATTTATTAAACAACAGCCAAATAATTGTAAAAGGTGGTCATGTATTAGAAATAGAACCTAGTGCAAATGTTACCTTAGAAGATGGAGCTGCAATAGTTGTAGAGCCAAATAGCAAATTAATATTAGGTGATGGTCAAGTATTTTTAAACGGCAGCAATGCATCAGTATCTATAAAAGGTACATTAGAGATACCAGCCAATACAGATTTAACAATTAATGGTACAGGCTTTTATCAGTTTGGCGTAGGCAATAATATAGTAATGGGGCAAGGCAGCAAAGTAAATATTATAGGAGGTAGCCGTAATTATCATGACATGATAAAAATTGATAATAATGCAAAAATGATGGTACAAAACCATAATGTAAAACTTGAGCAAGGCAGAATAGTGTATGGTTTAAATTCAAAAATAGAAGTGCATGGTGGTGGCACATTAGAAATGAATAATTTAACCACAGTAAATTATGGCGTAACAGCACCTTATAAAGGCGAAGCTGCTATTGATGTATCAAATACACATAATGTATTAATCACTAGTTGTATAATTGATGACTTTGTAGATGGGGTAAAAGTGCATGATTATGCATTAGATTGTGTAGGCTACAATGGTAAGCCATTTGTAAAAATTGAGAATTGTAATTTTAATTTAAATGGTAATTCGGATATTAAAGTAAACAATATGCAAAATACTAATGTATTAATACAAGGTTGTACATTGGCTAATCAAAACAATTATGGAGATAATGGCTTAGACCTTAGCCATTGTAATAAAGTAGAGGTTACATCTTGCATTATATCAAACAAAAAAATAGATGGTATTAAAGCCGAAAATGTAAATCAGTTATGGGTTAATAGCACACATATATTTAGTAATTTATCAAATGGTATTGAGGCTAATAATGCCAATGTATATGTTCGTAATGGGTCGGTAGTTGAGTTAAATGTGAATGATGGTATTAGTTTAAATTATGGAGGAAAAACTTTATCAATGCTACTTCTTCATTAAACATAGGCGATTGGGGTTGTGCTTGGATTATTCATAATGGCGGCTATGCCTTTAATGGTTCCGATTTCTTTTTGTAT
>JBEEMV010000194.1:0-7511 GCA_041192505.1 Bacteroidota bacterium | reverse complement strand
AATTATAAAATTCCTTTTTCAACTAAATATTTACATAATTTTTCAAGTGGATTGGTTGAATCATATAATATGCTTGTGGCTTTATCTTCTAATTGCAATTTCCAATCATCATTGTTATCATTAGATTTATGACGGGCTGTGCATACTAATGCATCTGCTGTATTATAAATTTTAATTACATCATAATCGCCATCTTTACTGGTTTTAAATACCCCTGCTTGTTCGCTATTATTATATATTTTATCATCTTTTAATTGAATTGATGCTGGAGCAATAACTTTTGCAGCTGGCTTTTCATTTACAATAATTGTTGGTCCTTGATTGGGAGCTGCTGGCTTTTCGAAAAACGAACCATTGTGTAATACAATAAATTTACGTTCTTCTGTTGGGCTTATCACTCCTTCTTGCACTAAATTAGCACCAGCAATTTGTTTTGCTAAAGGTTTTATAACACCAAACAAAGCCGAAACGCCAGTTAAAGTGCATTGGTTACCCGATTTTGTAAATACCATTTGATATACTAAATCAGAAGTTTCACGACCATTTCTCCAACCTCTTACTTCCTCTTTTTTCAAATATGCTAATTCTTTATGCTCTAAATTTTCTAAAGCAAAATCGCTTACACCCATCATAGATGTGTTTTTGGCAGATAAATAAAAAGTCTCTTTGCCGTTGATTTTTACTAAACCTGTTTTTTTATCTACATCTATATCATCGCCTGCAAAAACAGAAATTGAAAAGGTGATAAGTAATAAAAAACTGGCAATTGATAATAATTGTTTTGTCATGATTTTGATTAATTGTTTAAGTCTATAATTGTTATTAAATGTTTTGGTTCGCCTTCAACAATACGCTTGTTAATGCCACTGAAAATTTTATCTTCATTACTCATTTCCATATACATGGGTTTATCAATAAAATCGTTAAATGATGAGGCAATATACAATTTATTTTCAGCCGTAATACAGATTGATGTAACCTTGTCATAAATATTTCTCGAATTCTCTTTTGATATTTGACTCCAATTTGTACCATCAAATTTTAAAACTCCATATATATCAGTAGCTATAAAAGCAGTACTATTTTTATCAAATGCAATATCAGTAACCGTAAAGTTTCTAATTCCTAAAGCTTCCAATTTTTCATAATGAATCCAATTTGTACCATCAAATACCGACATGCCACGTTTGCTTCCTACCCATAGTTTTCCATCTTTTGATTCTTTAATTGCAGTAATATCATCCGAAGGAAATGGAACTTCTTTTTTAGTAAATACTTTAAAAGTATCGCTGCCTTCGTATTTCACCAATCCTTTTCCTGTTCCTGCCCAAATCTGATTTTTACTATCTTTATAAACACAATAAATAATAATACTTGGTAAGCCACCATTTCTTTTGTTGTAGGTTAGCCAAGCACCATTTACAAATTTAGATAATCCGCCACTGCTCGATGCCCAAACTGTATTATCCCCATCTACAGCCACATCCGTTGCACCGCCAAATGTTGGCGCTTTTGCAAAATCTGAAATAGTACCATTATCAAAAACTTTAATACCACCACCATTTACGGTAAGATACATTTTGCCATCAGTAGCTGCGCATGCTTTTATAAACATACTCGAAAGACTTCCTTTTTGGTGTTGAAATAATTCGGGTGAATTATTGTCTTTTAATTTCAATAATCCTGAATTAACGCTTGTAGCCCATACCTGCCCTGCTTTATCTTGCAATACCGAATAGCTTTCGCCCATATCAACATTTACTAATGAGCTATTTATTATTGTAACATTTTTCATAGGTAGATTAAATTCTTTCATGCCCATTACGCCGCTTCCGCCGCCAGCAAACCATTTTACATTATTTTTATCAACTAAAATTTTTCGTAACCAAAATGAATTGGTGGGTGAGTTTTGAGCATTATAAATTTTAAATCCATTTTCTGATAAAGTAATTAATCCTTCACGGGTTGAAATCCAGGTTGAATTATTAGCATCAACTGTAATTACACTCGACATTAAATTATTTCCATTTCTTAATAAAACTTCATTTAATTTTCTACCGTATGAATTGCTGAAATTATTCATAGTAAAGCTTCCGTTGGCGTATTCAATAATTCCCATTGCTGATGAAAAAATCAAATTACCCTTTTTGTTTTTTCCAATTGCACCAATTTCATTTACAGGCATACCATTACCCGAATTATAAAGTTTCCAATTTTTGCCATCGTATTTTGCTAAGCCTTTTTCATTTCGTTCGCCTAATGTAACCCACAAAAAATTATTTTGGTCAACAGTTAAATTCTGAATATATGGGTCAGGAATTCCGTTAGCAACATCAGTTTTCGACCAATTGTTTCCATTGTAAAATGCCAAAATACTGCTTCTTATTATGTCTCTGTTTGCAACAGCAAAGCCAGATACATATACTTTATCCATTTGCGTTATCGCAATATTATTTACGATTGAAATGCCTGTGATATCTTGCATAAAATCAACCCAATCTTTACCATTATACATACACAAACCTTTGTTGGTGCCGATATAAAAATTGTTTTTACTATCACATTCCATTACAGTAATATCTGCATTTGCAATTAAACTTGATGCAGGTGCAGCAATTTCGGTTAGCGTTTTTCCATCCCATTTTATCAATCCAAATCGATTGCAAGCCATGTACAAATTACCCGAATTATCCAATGCAATATCTGTTACAGCATCTGACCGAAGCTTTAAATTAGTAACTACTTTGTCGTTTAAATAAGCATAACTGCCTGTTAAAATTGTCCATTGAGTAAGTGGATTTCGAGCAGCAAAAGTTGATAAACTGCACAAGAATAGTGCAATTAATAAAAGGTTTTTTAGTTTCATGTTTTAAAAATTTGAGTGCGAATTTAAAAAATAAAAGCAATTTGATATAATGTAAATGGCAAAACGAAAATAATTAAATTTGTAAAACAATAAATACCATTTATGATTCAAATAAATTGTATCTATTACTTTTGTTGAAATAGCAATGCCACAATCCCTCACACAATTTATTAAAACTGAAGCCCAACGATTGGGCTTTTTTTGGTGTGGCATTTCGAAAGCAGAATTTTTAGAAGAAGAAGCACCAAGGCTGGAAAACTTTTTACAAAAAGGGTTTCATGGTGAAATGAAATACATGGAAAATCATTTTGACAAACGATTAAACCCACAATTATTGGTAGATGGCGCAAAATCAGTAATCAGTTTTGCATTTAATTATTATGCTGAAAGTGTTTTTGAAAATAGACCTCTTCGGAAAACACCATTCTTCTCTGTTGGAGAAGATAAAGATGAGGTAGCTAATAATCATTTTTCGAAGAAGTCTATTGCTTCGCCAAAAATTTCACGATATGCTTATGGCGAAGATTATCACGAAGTAATAAAAGAAAAACTGAAAGAATTGTTGCACAGTATTCAACAACATTATGGCGAAATAAATGGAAGATGTTTTGTTGATTCGGCACCCATTTTAGATAGAGCTTGGGCAAAAAAATCAGGTTTGGGTTGGGTAGGGAAGAACACGATGCTGATAAATAAAAACGAAGGTTCTTATTTTTTTTTAGCCGAAATGATAATTGATGTTGCGTTAGAATATGATTCAACTATTTATAAAGATTATTGCGGCACTTGTAATAAATGTATTGAGGCTTGCCCTACACAAGCCATCAATGGAGATAAAACGATGGATGGCAGTAAATGTATTTCGTATTTTACTATTGAATTAAAAAATGAAATACCAACCGAAATGCAAAACCAGTGGAACGATTGGATGTTTGGCTGCGATATTTGTCAGCAGGTTTGCCCTTGGAATAGATTTGCAAAGCAAAACAACGAACCTAAATTTAAACCACTTACTGATTTCAGTAATTTGAATTGGCAAGAAATTACAGAAGATGTATTTAAAAAAGTATTTGCAAAATCGCCATTAAAACGAGCAGGATTAAAGAAACTACAAGATAATGTGGCGTTTGTTCTGAATAAATAATGCTACACAATTAATCAACATTAACTGATTGAAAAATAATTTTCAATCAGTTGATAATACCATACTTTATTATTAATTTTGACACAACTTTAAAACTTACAACTAACTTCAAACCATGACATCATTTAACCAATTTATGAAATCTAAATTTAAGGGTTGGCTCATTTTTTTGAGTATTGTTTTTATTCCAATTTTAACAAAGGCTCAACATACCATTACAGCGGCAAATGATAATGCAAATGCTGGGGCAGGTGGTGGAACAGTAATCGCAGTAGTAGCTAATGATTTTTATTTTAATCCTAATGGTAACAATGGTGATTTACTATATGTATTATCTACATCGAATCCCACTCATGGAACCATAAGTCCTATTTCTCCATTACAGGCTACAGTTAGCTATACCCCTAATGCAAGTTTTACTTGTGGCTACGATAGTTTTTTTTATGTATTAAGTGATACCGCAACACCTACTTTAGTTGATACGGCTTGGGTTTATATTACAATAGATACACCACCTTCTGTACCAAGGCCATTAAGTATTTCAAGCCCTTTGTGTGCTGGTAATACTATTTCTTATAGTTGTACGCCAGGTACTAACACACCACATTGGAGTGGGCCAAATAGTTTTGCTACTACCAATGCAAGTGGCACTATTGCAAATGCTGTTTTAGCTGATAGCGGTTATTATCATGTTTATGTTTCGGATGCTACCAATTGTTTTAGTAAAGATACAGTGTTAAAAGTGAGTATATATCCTGCTCCGACAAAGCCCATTGCTACTTTATTGGATAGCACTGTTTGTATTGGAAAAAATACTACGCTTAATTTTACTCCAATTTCTGTAGGTACAATAGCTTGGACAGGACCAAATTTTTATACTAGCAGCAATCAGTCAAATGTATTAGGTCCTATTGCATCAAGTTATGCCGGCGATTATATAATTACACTTACATTAGGAACATGTATCGCAAAAGATACGGTAAGTTTACAAACCATTTCTTGCCCTGTACCAAATTCTGGATTTACTACAAACCATGATACTATATGTTCTGGCGCTACAATTACTTTTACAGATACAAGCGGAAACAATCCTAATTCGTGGGTATATACTTTTAATACAGGCGGAAATATAAATGTTACGTCAAATCCCAATAACTCAATACTTCAAAATCCTACCATTACTTTTAGTAATACAGCAGGCACTATTCAAACTGTTCAGGTTTCGTTACAAGCCGTAAATGCTAATGGCAATGGGGCTTTATTTACACATAATGTATTTGTTCGTCCTCCAAAACCTGTTGCAGCATTTACTCCATCTACGGTTACTGTTTGTCAAAACTCAACAGTAAACTTTAACGATAATAGTAGCAATAGCCCCGATGCATGGTCATGGAATTTTGGTAGTGGTACACCATCAACTACAACCGCTCAAAATCCAACTAATATTACCTATAATAATTTAGGGCAAACTACGGTAACACTTACTGCATCTAATTTTTGCGGCAGCAATTCAAAATCAGTAAACCTAAATGTTATTACAGTGCCTACGCCAAGTTTTTCATTTACTACATCTAATCCTGTTTGCAATAATAACCCTGTGGTTTTTACTGATGCATCACTAAATGCTACATCATGGAATTGGGATTTTGGCGATTCTCACACCAGCACTTTGCAAAATCCTGTTGATAGCTACGCAACCGCAGGAAAATATTATATTACTTTAACAGCAACTAATATTTGTGGTACTAGTGCTATTTATACAGATTCAATAACTGTAAAAAATTGTAGTAAACCAGTGTCTTACTTTACTGTATTTACCGATACGGTTTGTATGAATACATCTGTTCAATTTGCCGATTCATCATCAAATGGACCAAATGTATTAAATTGGATATTTCAAGGTGCAACACCAGGTGCATCCAACGACTCGTTTCCAATTGTTTCTTTTAATTCCGAAGGTAATTATATAGTAACATTAGTGGCTCAAAATTTTTATGGTGCTGATACATTTACAAGAGTGATTGTGGTGCAAAGATGTTTACCACCAGTAGCCAATTTTTTTGGTTCAACACAAGTATGCGAAGGGCAATGCGCTAATTTTACCAATACCACTACCGAATTTCCTGATTCAGTAATTTGGCATTTTGGAACCAATGCCAGTTATGATACCACAACCCAATACACTCCAGTTTCGCCATGTTATAAAATTGTGGGAATATTCCCAGTTAAGCTAACTGCTTGTAATAAATATGGCTGTGATTCAATTACAGGATTTATTAAAGTTTTACCATCACCACATATTTACACACTTGATACTTGTATTACGGCAGGATATACTGTGAAATTATTGGCACATGGTAATGGATTAATTACATGGATGCCAAATATTTCATTAGATGTTGATTTAGGCGATACCGTAAAAAGTACTCCAGTAAACAAAATTACTTACACCGTTCATGATACTACATTTTGTCCATCGCCCGATTCAATTACCATTTGCTTAGATTATTCAAATACGGATTTGAAAATTTCGAATACATTTACACCTGATGGAAATGGTAGAAACGATGTGTTTAAAATAAAATCGAACATTCCATTATTAGAATTTAATATGAAAATCTATAATAGATGGGGAGTGTTGGTTTTTCAAAGTTCCGATTACAATGTAGGTTGGGATGGTTTATTTAATAATACGGCACAAAACTCTGGCGTTTTTGTTTATATAGTTAGCTATCGTGATTTAGGAAGCAATGAATATAAAACGATAAAAGGAAACGTTACATTAATCAAATAATAAAATTCATGAAACAATATATTAAAATATTTATGGGCTTATTGTTATTGATTAATTTCAATACAATATCCAATGCACAAGATGTTCATTTTAGCCAGCATTATTTATCGCCACTGAATGTTAATCCTGCTTTAGTAGGTCAGTTTAATGGCTGTTTTCGCTTTAATACTAATTATCGCAATCAATGGTCATCAGTAATGGGCAGTTCATCTTATAAAACAATGGCTTTTTCGGGCGATGCTCAAATTTTAAAAGAGCAATTAGGCGGAAATTTTATAGGAATGGGCGTTAATTTTTATTCTGATAAAGCTGGTGATTTGGGTTATGGAACACAAGTAATTGGCTTTAATTTAGGCTATTGCCAAATATTAAACAAAAAGAAACCACTTACTTTGGCAGCAGGATTTCATATTTCTGATTGGAGCAAAAAATTAGATTTATCAAAAGTATCGTTAGATGATTTAAATGATATTCCAAACCTTACAGCCAATGTATCTTTCATCGATTTTGGAACAGGATTATTTCTTTATCATCAACCACTTAAATGGTTAAATTATAATGTTGGATTTTCTATTCTACATCTTAATAATATCAATCAATCTTTTGTAAGATTAACCGATGATTTAGGAAAGAAAAAACAATTTCATGGTAGTGCATACGTACAAGTTTCGGATGCGTTTACATTAATACCAAGTTTTTTATACATC
>JBEEMV010000193.1:0-3732 GCA_041192505.1 Bacteroidota bacterium | reverse complement strand
AAGGAAAATGGGCTACTGATTATTTTAAAAACAATAACCCAATTGTTTTAGAATTGGCTTGTGGCAAGGGCGAATACGCTTTAGGATTAGCACAAATTAATGCCGATAGAAATTATATTGGTATTGATATGAAAGGCAACAGAATATGGAAAGGAGCCAAAACAGCAATCGAACAAAATTTAAATCAAGTAGCATTTTTAAGAACTTATATTGAATGGTTAGATGAGTTTTTTGCCGAAGGCGAAGTAGATGAAATTTGGATAACATTTAGCGACCCATTTTTATCAACCACAAAAGCGCAAAAACGATTAACATCGCCACGATATTTAGCCATTTATGCAAAGGTTTTAAAGCATGGCGCTACGCTTAATTTAAAAACAGATGATGATACTTTGTATCAATACACATTAGATGTTTTAGCAGGCAAAGAAGCTATTGAAAAATATCCATGCGATGTATCAAAATTTAAATTGATAGAAAGCAGAAACGATATTTATAACGATGGAAAAGAGGTGAATGAAGCCTTGCAAATAAAAACTTATTACGAACAAAAACATTTACAAATAGGCAAGAAAATTAAATATGTAAAAATGCAATTTCAATCAGCATGAAACCTGCTATTTTAAGACGTGAACGCAAACAAGGCGAAGGTGAATTTTTCGAAAAAGTGTATGAAATAGTTCGTCAAATTCCGAAAGGAAAAGTTACATCGTATGGCGCTATTGCCGAATTTTTAGGCACAAGATTATCGGCAAGAGTGGTTGGATATGCTATGAATGCAGCCCATGTAGCCATGCCACCAGTGCCAGCCCATCGAGTGGTGAACAGAAATGGATTGCTAACGGGCAAACATCATTTTTCGCCGCCAAGCATCATGCAGGAATTATTAGAAATGGAAGGATTAGAAATTATTGATGACCAAATTCAGCATTTTGAAAAGCATTTTTGGAAACCAGAATTTTAATTGTAAAAAAATATTTGTTAGCATTATTTCAAGAATAAATAAATGACAGAAAAATTAATATTAGTTGTAAACGATGATGGCGTAACGGCTCCAGGCATTAAGGCTTTAGCAAATGCGGTATCAGGATTAGGAAAAGTAGTAGTTGTAGCCCCCGATTCGCCACAAAGCGGAATGGGGCATGCCATTACTATTGGCAGCCCATTACGATTAGAAAAAGTAAATGTGGTTGATAATATTGAATGGTATCAATGCAGCGGTACGCCTGTAGATTGTGTAAAATTAGCAGTTGATAAAGTATTACATCGCAAACCCGATTTGTGTGTAAGCGGCATTAATCATGGCAGCAATTCATCTATCAATGTAATTTATAGTGGCACAATGAGTGCCGCTATGGAAGCAGCTATTGAGGGTATTCCAGCCGTAGGATTTTCATTATTAGATTATGATTTTGATGCTGATTTTTCGGCATCGGCGCATTATGCAAAAATTATTGCCGAAAAAATATTGTTGAATGGATTGCCACATCAATCTTTATTAAATGTAAATATTCCAAAATTAAAATTAGAAGCCATAAAAGGCATGAAAGTTTGTCGCCAATCTATTGCAAAATGGGTAGAAGAATTTGACGAACGCCGTGACCCAAGAGGTAAAAAATATTTTTGGTTAACTGGTAAATTTGAAAACAACGATCATGGCAATGATACCGATGAATGGGCGCTGGCAAATGATTATGTATCGGTAGTGCCCGTTCAGTTTGATTTAACAGCACATCAGCATATTCATACTATTTCAAAAATTTTAAGTTAATTGGTTCAACAAGCTCACCATGACTATTGTAAAAGCATTTATGATAAGCTGGCTAAACCTTAATAAATTATAAAAACACAAAAAATGGAATTTTTCAAAAAAGATAAAGCTTGGTTCGGTTTTTTGTTAGGGCTTTTATTTCCAGCCTTAGGATTTGTATTTTTTACTGAATTTAATGAATTCATAAAAGGTAGATGGTTGCCAAGTTATTCGGGTTTTTCAGTAAGACTTATTTTTATAGTAAGTGTAATGTGCAATTTGCTTCCATTTTCTGTGGCTCGAAAACACAGATTAGATTTTCAGATGCAAGGCATAGTAGGCGCTACTTTATTATGCGGCATTTTATTTATGGCTTATATGCTATTACCCCATAGCTTTTTCAACGTTTAAACATCAACCCGAAAAGCGTTATCCACAAACGTTTCAATTTATGTTTATAAAACTGTTGATTTCTTTATATTTGTATGCAACATTTTAAAACAAGGCTTTGTCTATTTAATTATGCTAACCGAACAAGAAGTATATCAACAATGTGTAGCAGGCAACAGAAGTGCTCAAAAAGAACTATTCGACCGCTTTTCGCCACGAATGTTGGGTGTATGTTACAGATATACTAAATCAATTCAGGAAGCAGAAGATGTTTTGCAAGATGTATTTATTAAAGTATTTCAAAATTTACAATACTTTAAAGGCGATGGAAGTTTAGAGGGATGGATTAGAAAAATAGCCATTAATACATCGTTAAATCATCTTAAAAAAAATAAAAGAATCAGTGCTGAATTAGAAATTGATTCTGCAAAAAAAGTTGAAGGTCCTGTTGATTTATCTATTGAGAACTATGATAGCAAATTAATTTGGGCAAGCATTGAAAGTTTACCAGAAGGATACAGAGTTATTTTAAATATGTTTGCTGTTGAAGGATACAGCCACAAAGAAATTGCCGACCAATTAGGAATAGCTGAAGGTACAAGCCGCAGTCAATTTTTAAGAGCAAAAGCACATTTAAAAAAATTATTAGAAAAACAAAGTATCCCTATTAATTATTAAAACCACTTTAAAACTAAACTATACAAAAAAACATTTTTTAATTATGGGACAACACCCTTTTATTTCATTCGAAGACGATTTACAAAAAAGCGCTGAACAACTTGAGTTTAAGCCATCTGCCAAAGTATGGCAAAGTGTAGAAAGCAACTTAAACAGTAATGCTGTAGGTGGTGCAACGGGTATTAGTTTAATTGCA
Source organism: Bacteroidota bacterium (assembly GCA_041192505.1). Taxonomy (GTDB): domain Bacteria; phylum Bacteroidota; class Bacteroidia; order Chitinophagales; family CAIODY01; genus CAIODY01. The sequence goes on along the minus strand of JBEEMV010000193.1, from coordinate 718 downwards.
AAATCTTTACTTAGCAATTGGATTTTAAATATTGCCGTTCCAGCCGTGGTATTAGTAGGTGGCGGAAGTATTTTTTACGCCAATTATCATCATGCTAACAATACTGAAGCAGCTAATAATACTACCAGCGAAACTAATTCATCGATTATCAATACAGCTAAAAATTCATCTGCCGATGCTGCAACAACTACGGTACTTAATAATAAAGCAGCCGATAGGAAAGAAACTAACAACGAAGCTATCGCTAATGACAATACTATTGCCAATAACGAAAGCAATACAAATGCATCAAATTATTCATTAGGTATTGGCTCGAAAAATACAACTACAAAAAATAATACATCAAGCATTTTACTTACTGCTAATAAAACGGCTGTAAATATTGATAGTGATCAGTTTAGCAGCACATCGGGCTCAGTATTTACACCATCCGATATTGATAAAATTGCTAAAAAGGAAACTGAAAAAATTGGTAAAATTGAATACAAAGAACGCAATAATAAATCTATTGATTTTACAGAATAATTATAATTCGATAAAAACTTAACTGAAAGGTTATTCAATATAAAAGTTGGATAACCTTTTTTGTTTGTAGGATTGTTGTAAATTGTTTTGTAAAAATAAATTGCCAAGGTCCTTTATTTTTTGTCGCTAAATTTTGATTTGAATTATGACGAAATAATCGATCATCTAAATTATTAGTTTGACCAATGTAGAA
>JBEEMV010000192.1:0-10689 GCA_041192505.1 Bacteroidota bacterium | reverse complement strand
ATTCTTCATTGGCTACTCTTATCGAAGCCATTTCAACTTTACCGCCTACTTTTGAAATATTTAAAACACGATTTAAAGTAACTTCATTTTGTATAGCACCTAAAGTACCTGCACCCATTTTTGGGTTAGTAACCAAAGCATGTAAAGCAGTTTTAAATTTTTCAACGGCTTCTTCAAATGTAATTTCAGTATCGCCATTTTTTATTTTTTCGGGAATAAAAAAGTTTTGTGGTGCTGTACACATTTGCCCTGAATATAAGGAAACCGAGAATGCTAAATTCGAAAATACATCATCTATGTTTTTAGCCGAATCAATAATCACACTATTTACACCAGCTTTTTCGGTAAATACAGTTTTGTTTTTTATTGATTCAACATAATCGCCAAATGCCGAACCGCCTGTATAATCAATTAAATTAACCGATGGATGTTCGGCTAATTGTTTGGTAATTAAATTTTCAGATACATCGCAAGCCAACTGAACAGTGTTTACATCAACACCAGCCGCTTTACATGCTTTTTGTATTTCGGCAACTGCAATAGCAATAGCCAATACAGCTTTTGGATGCGGTTTTACAATTACCGAATTACCAGTTATTAAATCGGCAAATAAACCTGGCAAAGTATTCCAAACAGGAAATGTAGAACAACCAATTACTAAACCAACACCTTTTGGAATGGCTTTAAAACTTTTTTGTAATGTGATATTAAATTTGCCCATAGGCTTTTCCCAAACCACATTTGCTGGATATTCGGCAATTGATTTTACACCTTGTGCAATTGATTCTAAAGCTCTATCATTGGCATGTGGTCCACTTGCCTGAAAGCTCATCATATACGATTGCCCAGTGGTATGCATAGTGGCAAAAGCAATATCAAAAAATCTGGTTTTTATATTTTCTAAAGCATCAATTAAAATATCAGCTCGTTCGGTAACCGATTTTTTCATCCAACTTTTTTGAGCCGATGTTGCATTTTCAATCAAACTATCTACCGAAAACAATGGATATTTTATGCCTAAATTTTCTTGTGTATATGGTGATGTTTCTTCGCCACCCCAAGCCGATTCATTAGTTTGTAATAATTCAGTATAATTTTTATTCAAACTATTCTTAAAAAAATCTGCGCCTTTTTGCATTCCATCTTCGGCATAAGCTTTTGGATGTTCGGGATATTGAGCATAAAAGGTTCTTTCAAAATTAGCTTTTATTGCATTTTCGACAATTGAAATATGTTTCATAAATAAATGTTTTTTAAATTGAGCTGCAAATATAGTTGTTTGAAAATAATATTGGTGCATCTTATCTACTAACAACTTAATTTAGTAAACACGAATGCATTAAAATGCCATAAGGCAACAAGAATAATTTTATGTTGAATAAGGAAAGAAATAAGCTACAACGAATGAGGCAAATACAATAGGAAAACTAACTGGTAAGTTGTTGTTTAATCAACTATTTCAACTTTAGTCATTTTATCGCCTTGGGTAATTAATTCAATTACTTCTACGCCTTCAATTACTTTACCAAAGCAAGTATGCACTCTATCTAAATGCGCTGTGTTATTACGACTATGGCAGATAAAAAATTGTGAGCCACCTGTATCTTTACCACGATGAGCCATACTTAATACACCTGTATCATGATATTGATTGGCACCTTTTAATTCGCATGGAATTGAATAACCTGGGCCACCGCTTCCCATACCTTCAGGGCATCCGCCTTGAATTACAAAATCTTCAATTACACGATGAAAAGTTAAGCCGTCATAAAAACCTTGTTTAATTAGTTTCACAAAATTAGCAACCGTACCGGGTGCATCTTTTTCAAAAAACTCAATTTTCATGTTGCCTTTAGCAGTGTGGATGATAGCGTTCATTGTAATTTTTATTTTATTAAAATTAAAAAAGCCTTTTAAAATAAATTTCAAAAGGCTTTTTGAGTTGTTGTTGTCCGACTAGGGCTCGAACCTAGACTCTTCTGAATCAAAATCAGACGTGTTGCCAGTTACACCATCGGACAGCATTTTATTGCGGCTGCAAAAGTAAAAATATTTTTTATTTTTTAGCATCTTAACAAAAATATTTTTTTTATTTTCATTTTTTTTATACTCACTTTTTATTTCCATTAAAGTTATTTTGGTTGATTGTATTTTTAACTGCACATCAAACCAGTGCTAAATATGCTGAAGGTGATAGCGAATTTTTAAAAGTGTGTAACGGTTACCCAAAAAAGCAATTCATTTCTTGTTTGTAGTTGTTGCAGAAAATAAAGCATGTAATTATAAATAGGTTATCAATCAATTTTTAAAAAATGTTTTAAAATGAAAATGATTTTTCGTTATTCATTTTATCCAATTTTTTATTGATAGCCAAACTCCAAATTAGCATTTCCATGCAGAACAATTTATCCTTAGGTAATAATTCAGGAGCAAACTCATCTACTAATTTTACCAAAGGCTTAATACTATTTAATGCTGCATTAAAATCTTCATCGGTATCGGTATAATTCAATTCTAAAAAATTAGCATTAAACCAATTTATGACATCCGTATAAGCCGTTTTTACACCTTGTTTTTCCAACTTAGCAATCTTCGGAAATATCTTTTCAAACTCAGTAACAATAGCTTGATCAATCAGTAATTGAGCCACCTCGGCTGCACCTTCTTGTTCGCCTTCATACACTAATTCTATTTTACCCGTAATGGCTGGAATGATGGAAACAAAATCAACCAATCGAATGGCTGTTTTTTCCGAAGCCGTTTCTATCAATCTTAATTTGGCAGCGGCGTATAAATTCTCCATAGCACTAATAGTTAACCTTGCACTTACACCACTTTTAGCATCTACGTATTCGCTGTTTCGGGCAGTGAAAGCTACTTGTTCCAATAAATCTTTTGCCAAATCACACATAGAAATGGATGCTTTATCGGCTTCAGAGATATGCGCTTCTTGTTCAGTAATCTTTCTTGCTAATTCAATGGATTTAGGATAATGCGTAAATATCTGCGAACCAATTCTGTCTTTTAATGGCGTAACAATACTACCACGATTGGTATAATCTTCTGGATTAGCAGTGAAAACAAATTGAATATCCAAAGGCATTCGGAGCTGAAAACCTCTGATTTGAATATCGCCTTCTTGCAAAATATTAAATAAAGAAACCTGAATTCTTGCTTGCAAATCGGGCAATTCATTTATCACAAATATCGAACGGTTGGCACGGGGAATCATACCATAATGCAATACTCGTTCATCTGAATAAGGCAATTTTAAAGTAGCTGCTTTGATAGGGTCAATATCACCAATCAAATCAGAAACATTTACATCGGGCGTAGCCAATTTTTCAAAAAAACGTTGGCTGCGATGCACCCATGCAATAGGCGTTTTATCGCCCATTTCATCCAATAAGTCTTTCGCATATTTTGAAATAGGATGAAACGGACTATCATTAATTTCCGAACCTTTTACTATTGGCATGTATTCATCCAATAACTCAATCATGTTTCGGGCAATTCTTGTTTTTGCCTGCCCACGTAATCCTAACAGATTGATGTGATGCCCTGATAAAATGGCTTTCTTCAATTGAGGAATTACGGTATCTTCATAACCCCACAAACCTTCAAATACAGGTTGTTTGGCTTTTAATTTTTCAATTAAGTTGGCCTTCATTTCTTCGTTGATAGTTCTATCAACATAGCCTGATTTCTTTAATTCTTTGAATGTAATTTCCTGTTTCAATGTGTATCGTTTTAAATTATATTTTCTTGATTCTGTTTTTTTCGTAGTCTTCAAAAATCATTTCACCCAAGCCTTGCAAGCCTGTAAGAAATGCTTTGCCTTTATTTTGTTCGGTAAACATTTCTATAAACTGTCTTAAATAAGGGTCTTGTGCAATCATAAAAGTGGTGATAGGAATTTTCAACTTTCGAGCTTGCGCTGCTTTTTCTAAACACATATTTACAATCATCTCATCCAAGCCATTGCTGTTTCTATAATACTCACCCGTAGGCAATTTTACGCAACTGGGTTTACCATCGGTAATCATAAAAATCTGCTTATTGGTATTGCGTTTTCTGCGTAAAATATCCATTGCCAACTCCAACCCTGCAACGGTATTAGTATGATAAGGGCCTACTTTTAAGTAAGGCAAATCTTTCACTTGAATTGGCCAAGCATCATTGCCGAACACAATAATATCAATCGTGTCTTTTGGGTATTTGCGATGAATTAATTCCACCAAAGCCATCGCCACTTTTTTAGCAGGTGTAATCCTATCTTCACCATACAAAATCATCGAATGACTGATGTCAATCATCAACACAGTACTCATCTGCGCTTTGTGTTTCGATTCTTCCACTATCAAATCATCTTCTGTCAATTTCAAATCGTTGATGCCATGATTGATTTGAGCATTTTTCAAACTCTCTGTCATGTTCAGCAATGCCATATCATCGCCATATTGATAGCTTCGGTTTTCACCATCTCGTTCATCGCCTACACCTAATTTTGTAGTTCGATGATTGCCAATTCCACTTTTTTTAAGTTTGCCAAATATTTGGTCGAGTGCAAATTCACGAAGAGCAGTTTCCATTTTAGCAGTCAGTAATTTCTTACCTGTTCCTTTACCAGCATTGCCTTCGTCATCCAGTTCAATCTCTTCTTTGATGTAGCCTTTTTTCTTTAGGTCTTCTTCAAAATTTTCAATGGTGTATTCGGGGGTAAAAATCTTGTACTCTTTATCTAAAAGTTTGAGCCAGTTAAACGACTCTTCAATATCACCCGAAGTATGCGTAAGCAAATCTTTGAAAATTTCAAAGATTCTATCGAATGGAGGCAGCAGCTTAGGAATATGTTTACTGAAAATAAACCCTTTTCCAAAATCAAAATTTATTCCTTCCATTTTGCTGTATTGTTTTCGAATTAGTGTTTGTAAAGTAAGTAGATAAACATTACACAAACGATTATGTTTTATGAATCAGATGATATTTTAAGCAATCATCATAAAATTACGCATTCATTTTTTTCAGCAATGGTAATTGTAAAATATTGGCAATTGCTTCCGCTGCTTTATTTCCTTCAAGTGTGAATGACCACACAAATAAATTGCTGATAGTATGCTGCTGTTTAATAGATTGAATTGCTTTAACTGTAGTTTGTTGAGCAATGCCTCGGTGTCTGAATTCTTCTAAAAGCATAGCTGAGCAAAGATAAACGCAATCATATCTATCACCAACTGCGGTTTGCTCAAAGAGCTGACTTTCTGAAATTTTATTTTGTAAGAAATCATTCATCAATACAGATGTAGTTGGGATGAGTAAAATCCAACAATAAGGACCATCTTCATTCGATAATTCTGTTACAGCCGATGGATGTATCTGCAATAATCTTTCAATCACTTTTTCATTTACATCTAGTTGAGTTGGGTCATGCTTAACATCAAAAACTTCATCAGCCAACGCTATCATTCTTTTAAAATTCTTTTGCATGTGGTAAAGTTAAGTTGAAATAATTCTGTTGGCTTATTAAGTTTTGAATTGGATAGCGTCTCCACTAATTGATGTTTCGACAAGCTCACTATGACGGTTGATAGGTTTAAGGTTTGAGAAGATAGGAACCTCAGCTAAATGCCTTTATATATACCGTTCCTACGGAACTCTGAGCAACTGTCTTTCCATCTTCTACCAATATTTTGCTCCTAACGGAGCATAAATACAATCACGTAGTGATTAAATATTGGTAGTAACAAATGAACAAAACCATTTTGTAAGTCCCATCGGGACGTAATATTATTTTGCCTCGGCTAGTGTCGCCAATAAACAATATTTTTGGAGTGGGATAGAAACCAAGAATTAATAACCACCTGCTTTAGCTGGTGGAAGAAAAATCAATCAAAAATAAAGGGCTTTAGCCCAATTGAAATGCAAGGGTGCTAAAGCACTAATACTTTTTCACACATTGCTTCCCTGCGCTAAAGCACAGGGTTACTAAATAGATGGAATGTTTTTTAGCTAATTTATCTTTACGAAAATTAATCTTTCTTTTTCTTTTTGTAAGTTAAAACAACCACTACAGGCACTAAAGCACAAGATAATACTACAATAATTAAAGTTAAATTATCCATTTTGATTGTTGCTTACTCTTCATCGGATTTTCGGCTTTACTCCGTTTTATTATTATTTATTTTTTTATTCAGAGTTCTTACGCTTCAAAAAATCTCCATCAATGATTAGCAATTTAACGCCATTTTTAGAAACTGAACGATGCGAACTCAATTCATCGGATACTATATAAGTCATTCCTTTTGTTAATTTAAAGGTCTCCCCATTTTCAAGTTCACTTTCAAATTCACCTTCAAGGCATTGTACTATATGTCCCTTTTTACACCAATGGTCAGCTAAATAACCTGATGAATATTCCACCTTTCTAATTCTTAAACCATCAAATTGTTTGGTTTGCCAATAAGCCATTCCTGATGCACCTTGGTGTTCTGTTTTTTCAATAGCATCCCAATTGATTGTTTGAAATATAATGTTTGTCATGGTCTAAAATTTTTAATCCAATTTCAAGTCGAAGATTTTTTGTTCTTTCGATTCTATAAAACCAATAGAATTATAAAATGAGTGTGTTTCGATGCGAAGTGAATTACATCTCACTCTTATTTTATTTATTTTCTTTTCGTTAGCCCAATCTTCTACCTTTTTAACTAGCATACTTCCGATACCTTTTCTTCGGTAATTATTATCTACCACCATGCCTCCAATTTCTATAAACGAATCTGATTCAACTCTTCTGGTACAAAATCCATGAATCCAACCTACAACAGATTCATTATCGAGTATTACAAAAACACAATTATCGGCATGGTTTAAAATTTCTGATAGTCGGTTTCCTACTTTTTCAGGCGTTGAATCATAACCTAATTGATTGGATAATTCGGTTATCCATTCAACATCTTTTAGTTCTGCTGCTCTTGAAAATAAGTTCATTTTATCAGTTGCTTGAAAATTGTTTTTATTGCTGTGGTTATTGTACTCACTAACCGTAATTGTTGATGTTAGTGGAGACACGAACCTCAGCGAAATATTTTACCCTTGTTTCTCTTTTATGCTTAATGCGCCTGATGGACATTTTGCCACAGTTGCTCTTATTTCATCTGTGGTGGCTTGCTCTACTTGTATCCAAGGCGATTCTTTAGGATGAAACACTGTAGGTAAATGATGTACACAATTACCCGAATGGATGCACTTGCCCGATTGCCACACCACTATTATTTTATCATTGCCATACTCTTTTGTTAGATTGTTTTTATTCATTTTTTTTAGTATTTAAAATTCCTAAATTAATTCAATGTTGTTATGCTTTGCTAGCGCAAGTTTGCAGCCGAGTATTTGTGCGTTGCGAACTTGTGCTTATTTATTAATTGGCACAAGTCGGCTATACTCTTTTCCTACGCTTCAGACTTGCGCCAGCTGGGGTAGCCAGTTCATCTAATATGGTTACCCCATTGGCTTTTAGTTTTTCTATCAAGCCTTCTATATTTTGCACACGGTAATTAATCATAAATTCTTTTTTAGATGGGGCAAAATATTCATCACCAGTTTTAAATGGGCTCCATTGCAAAGGAATAATTTGTTCGGGTTGGTTTGCATCACGATAATCAAAACTCACCGAACCCCATGCATTTATATCAAAGCCTAAGTTGTTGGCATACCATTCTTTGGTTTCCTTGGGTTTATCAGCAAAAAAGAAAATGCCGCCAATGCCTATTGCCTTGGGGGTGTTGTCGGGTTCGTTGTTTTGGTCTTGCATGGTTTTAGTGATTTTGGTGTGGTTAATTATTTTTCGAGGTTAGTTTTTATTGCAGCTCAAGGTTATCGCTAATATTAGGAAAATATTGCCTCATGACTGATTTTGTTTTTCCAAAAGTATCTAAGAAATACCAAGACTTTCCTCCGTTGTTAGAAATACATACAAAAATACTGCTAATTTTACTTAACGTGGTATCTCTTTTTATTTCCATTGTAACATTAATGGTGCATTGCAGTTCGTCTCCTTCTTTCAATAATTTAGAGGGATTATCTACTGTAAAGCTATTCAACACGGTTCCTTTTTTTTCTAATTCTCCAAAATAGTTTTCAATAAATGCAATGACTTTTTCTTTTCCTCCTAAAAAATCAAGCAATTTTGGATACATTGATTCGGCATAAGCCACATAATTTTTGCTTTTTAATTTTGTTAAGGTTTGATTAGCTGCAAGCTTTATTTGATTGGAAAATTGATTGGTTGCTGAAATAGATGTTTGACATTTCCCTTCTAATGTGATAAGTATTAAAGAAACAGCTATGAATATATATTTTTTCATGTTTTATTTTTTTTGCTTTTGCCTATGTTCGTGGACAATAACCGAGGTGTAAGTTTTTAAAATGCAATAATATTTAAAAAGAGCATTGCAGCCACAAAGTTAATACCTACCAGCAGATATTTTTGGTACAACTATCGGTAATTTTAATTCATCATTAATGCCTTTTTTGGTTGATTGGATAATTGGGTTATCCATTCAGCATCTTTCAGTTCTGCTACTATTGAAAATAATTTCATCGGCTCTTTTTGTCTTCTATAATGTATTTTTGATTGTTGAAATTTTAACTAAGAAAATAATATAGTGGTGAGTTCGGACACCACAGGTGTTCGGAACATAAGAAAGATGGCTCCTACGGAGCTTGAGAAGTTGTTGGTGTATTATTGCTATTAACAGATTGTGCCTACGGCACTGTAGTACAAAGTAGCTTTACTCCGTTAGGAGTTTACTGTTAATAGCAAAATGAATAGGCATAAACCCCAAAGCTCCATGGGAGCGACCTTTTTAATTTCTTCCGAACACCTGTGGTGAGGACAATAACCACGGCGAAGAATAAACTACCTGATTCAAAAAAACAAACTAAAAACACTAACTCCCTGAAAATGAATAAATTAGAAATAAAATACGATTGTACAGGAAGCTCGTACAAGTGTACGAAGAGCCCGTACAACCGTACGGAAGTTTGGTACAACTATACGGAAAGCCCGTGCAACTGCACGAAGGTTTGGTACGGTTGTACGGAAAGTTGGTACAAGTGTACGGACGTTTGGTACGGCTGTACGGCTAGTTGGTACAAGTGTACGAATCTTTCGTACGGCTGAACGGCAAGTAGGTACGGGCATATAAAAAAAATAGTACCATCAATTTCCAATAATAAATTTTCGCCGAAATGAGTATGCCCTATAACCTCTTATATTAACGAATCAATTTGCAATAAGAATGTTAATTTAAAAATTACTGTAAATAACACTTTAATTTTACGATACAATACTTTTGCTGTATGAAGAAAATTTATTTTTTAATTGCCCTTATCACTATCAGTATTAAAGCATCGGCTGGTATGATTTTAATTCCCATGGACGAAACCCAAAAAGACCATTTAAAAGCTTATGGCATTTGCTTTTGGGTATTAAAGCAAGGCGCCGAAGCTGATTGGTTGCTAAATTATAGAGGCGGTAGTTTTGCATTTCCACAATCTGCATTAATTGAAAAAGAATGTGTGATTAGAGGCGTTACTTATCAAAATGTGCCATCGGCTCAATATCAAAATATACTTACCGAAATTGCCAATCCTGAAGCCAACATGGATTTAATGAAATTGCAAAAAGCACCCCGAATAGCCGTGTATTCGCCCAAAAGCAAATTGCCTTGGGATGATGCCGTAACGCTGGCTTTAACCTATGCCGAAATACCTTACGATATAATTTATGATGATGAAATATTAGATGAAGTATTGCCCAAATACGATTGGTTGCATTTGCATCATGAAGATTTTACGGGGCAATATGGTAAGTTTTATGCCTCGTTTCATTTAATGGATTGGTATAAAGATGACCAAAAAATAAATGAAGATTGTGCTCATCGTCATGGCTTTGCTAAGGTTAGCCAATTAAAACTTACAGTGGCTAAAAAGATAAGAGATTTTGTAGGCGGCGGTGGTTTTATGTTTGCCATGTGTAGCGCTACAGATAGCTATGATATTGCATTAGCAGCCGAAGGAACAGATATTTGCGAAAGCATGTATGATGGCGATGGTGCCACACCCAACTGCCAAGATAAATTAGATTTTAGTAGATGTTTTGCTTTTGAAAATTTTAAATTAGAACGCAATCCTTTGGTGTATGAATACAGCGATATTGATGCTACAAATACAAGGCAAATACCTGCCGATTTAGATTATTTTACCTTGTTTGATTTTAGTGCTAAATACGATCCTGTGCCTACTATGCTTTGTCAAAATCATACCAAAATGATTAAAGGCTTTATGGGGCAAACTACTTCGTTTCGTAAACCTACTATCAAAAAAAATGTATTAATAATGGGTGAAAATAAACCTGCTAATGAGGCAAGATACATACATGGTGAATTTGGAAAAGGTACTTGGAGTTGGTATGGTGGGCACGACCCCGAAGATTACGAACATCGTGTAGGCGACCCAAAAACCGATTTGGCTTTGCATCCTAATTCGCCAGGGTATCGTTTAATATTAAACAATGTATTATTTCCTGCGGCTAAAAAGAAAAAGCAAAAAACGTAATCAATTCCAATTTTGCAAAGCAATAAAATTGCTGAAAGTTGATTTTTTTTTATCCACAAACTTTATATTTTT
>JBEEMV010000191.1:0-6286 GCA_041192505.1 Bacteroidota bacterium | reverse complement strand
TTGCCCATTTATATTGTAAATACTAACCACCGAATTTTCCTTTTCGCTTAAATTTATATTTAAAAAATCATTTGTGGGGTTTGGATATACACTAAAACTATTTTTATAAATATCATTTTGAACACCAGCTGCAACAGGTTTTAAAATCGTAATTTGATGAACTGCTTTCGCTCCTTTAGTTCTTAAAATATTTTGACTTACAGTAAATGAATCTGCACATAAAACGCCATTGATAGATAATGTAATTGTATAGAATCCTGCATTAGCATAAATATGAATTGGATAAGAACCAGTATCGGTTGTTCCATCACCCCAATTCCATGTACAAGAAATATTTGAACCAGTTGAATAATTATAGCCGAAATAAAGACCTACAAAGTTAGAATCAGGAAATACAGAAAATCCTGCATTACATGGTGAAGTTTGTGTTACAACTGTATCAAGTTGCCAAAAATCGTTATAGATGGTAGAAGTATTTGAATTATATCCTGCACTTACGTAGCCGTGGTCATTATAAGATAAACTAACTCCAAAAATTCTACTTCCACCAGGGAATGAATCTATTTGAGCCCAAGTATCATTTAATGGATTGTATGACCAAAAATCATTATAGTTATTTGTTCCACCAACTCCGTCTCTACCCAAACCTGCAAATCCTTTATTTAGCATTGAAAACCCAGATGCAAAACTTCTAGTACCACCGCCAAAATTTGCTTTTTGTGTCCATGTATTATTCGATGGGTTATATTCATAAAAATCGCTGTAATGTGTGTTGTTATCATAGCATCCACCACCTACATAACCTTTGTTTCCTAATACAAAACTAAAACAACCATATCTGGTGCTGCCACCAATATTTGCAATTTGCGACCAAGTATCTGTTGTGAAATCATACGACCAAAAATCATTATAGTTTACAACATTATCTATTCCCATTCCAATATATCCTTTATTGCCAATCGTAAAACTTGCAACATCATATCTACCAACGCCTCCAAAGGTTGCAACTGAATCCCATTGATTACTTGTTGAATTGTATTTGTAACAATCAGTATGTGTTACAGTTCCTAAACCAACTATGCCATCAGTTCCATTACTAATTGCACCAGCACCCGGAATTGCATTTGGATAATTTGCTTTTTGTAACCAAGTATCATTAGCAAAATCATATTGATAAAAATCGCTTAAATAGTTTCCACCACCACTTCCCAATCCTAAATAGGCATAATTACCTGCTACAAATGTAATTGCACCGCCTCTTCCAATACCAGGAAAAGAAGTTTTTTGATTCCAAATATATTTAGTCTGAGCATTTGAATTGAAAGATTGCAACGCAATTAATCCAAATAAAAGTGTACTTAAAAATAGTTTTTTCATTGTTGTAAATTATTTTAATTGTGGTAAAAATAAAACTAAATGTTAATACTTCCAAATCTAAATTACCCATTCGGCAAAGGCAAAACAGCAGAAAAAATTCTTGGTCAAATTAAAAAATCAATCCCTTCAATTTCTTTAAAAAAGAGTTTTTATGATTTTAATAAGGCAACTATTTAATTGTTAGCCTACAAATAAATTAATTGGTGCATTAAATATGAAAAATTATCTTCGCCTAATAATTATACATTTCTGGGCATCAATAAATCAATACTACATTTTTTAATTAAAGCATCTATTGCGGTGATGTTTTGCATTGCATTATATTGGCAAATTATTCATAAAGATAATTTGAACCAAGCATGGCATGCATTTATTAATGATATAGAATCGGCTAATAGCAAAATCATTATTTTAGTATTGCTATTAATGGTGGTTAATTGGAGCATTGAATCGTTAAAATGGCGGTTACTAATAAAAAAAATGCAACCTATTAGTTTTTTTGAAGCCCTACAAGGTGTATTAAGTGGTGTAGCAGTAGGCACATTTACACCCAACCGAATAGGCGAATTTGGCGGTAGAATTTTATTTTTAAAAGAGCATCAAAAAGTTAGAGGTGTAGTAGTTACACTAATTGGCAGCTTTGGGCAAATAATGGTTACGCTTACCACTGGCTTAGCAGCGTCTTACATTTTTATTTTAAAATATTTAGATATTAGAATAATAAAAGAGAATGAAAGCATTTTGCTAAAAGCAACTTTACTTACATCAATATGCTTGTTAATTGGTTTGTTTTTAATAGTATATTTTAATCTTAATTTAATTGATAAATTAATAGCCCGAATACCGTATTTACGCAAGCTTCGCAAGTATATTGCCATTGTAAGTACATTTGGCTATATAGATTTATTAAAATTACTTTTACTATCTTATTTGCGGTTTGCAGTATTTGCCTTTCAGTTTTATTTATTAATAAAAATATTTAATGTACCGGTTTCATTTTTGCCATCCATTATTATGATTTGTATGATATTTTTTACCCAAACTATCATACCATCGTTTACAATTACTGAATTAGGGGTTAGAGTAAAAGTATCTACATTTTTTTTCGGCTACTTGGTAGCCACATCTACCACTTTTGGTGTTGAGTATGCCACATCGGTATTATGGATTATAAATCTTATCATACCAGCAATTGTTGGCATGATTTTTCTTTTAAGAAAGAGAATAAATACTTAATTGAAATGAAAGCTTCAACCATTATTATACTTTTTCGAAAAATGCTTATTAATGACCTCATCTTTATCTTCTCTCCGATAAATACGGAGTCTTTGACCAACAGAGAAGAATGGTATTTTTCGAAAAAGTATCTTTTTATTTTTCTTATATTTTTGGGTTTTAGTAAACCAACATTTGCTGCCGATACATTACAACTTCATAAATTAGTAAACCGTGCATTTAAAGGTGGCGAACAACTAAAGTATAAAGTGTATTACACTGCATCGCTATTATATGTGCCTGCTGGCGAAGTACAGTTTGATGCCAATCTTGAAAACTATAATTCAAAAACATGTTGGCATTTTAAAGGTAGTGGCCGAACTTATAAAAGCTACGATTGGTTTTTTAGAGTAAAAGATTTGTACGAAAGCTATGTAGATACGCAAACTATGCTGCCCATAAAATTTTTACGAGATGTACATGAAGGCGGTTATAAGCTATACCATAATGTAACATTTATGCAGGAAAAACATTTAGCCGTATCAACCAAAGGGGTGTATAAAGTACCTAATGGCATACAAGATATTATGAGCGCTGTGTTTAGCATCAGAAATGTAGATTGTAGCAATTTAGTAATAGGGCAAAAAATACCTTTTAATATTTTTATTGATGATGAAATATGGCCTATTTACATTAAATATGCTGGTAAAGAAAAAATAAAAACTAAAGTAGGCACAGTTAACTGTATGAAATTTATTCCATTTTTAATAAAAGGAAATTTATTTAAAGGTGGCGAAGGCATGAAAATATGGATTACTGATGATGCTAATAAAATTCCGATAAGAATTGAATCCGAAGTATCAGTAGGATATGTAAGAGCCGATTTAACCGAAATGACAAACATTAGAAGTGCATTTACTTCAAAAATTAAATAATTAAGCATCCTTTATTTTAAAAAATATCAATTTACATTTGCAATCTATTATATAAAAATGAAACACATTACCACATCACTTCTTATTGTATTATTAACTGTAAGCAGCTTTTCAGTATTTAGCCAAGCTAAAGGAACGCCAGCACAAGCCAAAATATTTTTAGATGGCGTAAGCAAAAAATACAAATCGTTTAAAACTATTAAAGCCAATTTTAAATTAGCCATTGATAATGCAGCCAGTAAAATAAAGGAAGAAAAAAAAGGATTATTGGTATTAAAAGCCAACAAGTTTCGTGTTGAAATGGATAACCAAGAAATTAGTTGCGATGGTAAAACTGTATGGACTTATGCTAAAGATGCCAACGAAGTACAAGTAAATAATTATGAAGCCAATCCTAACGGAATAAGCCCAGCCGATATATTTACCATGTATGAAAAAGGATTTTTATACCAAATGGGCGATGTAATAAAAGAAGCAGGAAAAGATTTACAAATGATTGAACTTACGCCAACCGACAAAACCAAAAACTATTTTAAAATTAAATTATTTATTGATAAAGCTGCTCAATCAATTGTTCGGTCGAAAATTTTTGATAAAAACGGAAACGTATATACCTACTCGGTAATGCAATTTTCATCTAATATATCTATTGAAGATGCTACATTTGTATTCGATAGCAAAAAACACCCAGGTGTAGATATTAATGATATTAGATAATTTAAGTTACTTTACTTTTTATTTTAAAAACCTTTACATTTTACATTTCAAATAGTACATTTGCACTCTATTCAAAACAAAAATTAATCAACTAACATCAAAAAAATTATGAAAAGAATTTACTACGTTTTATTTGCAGCGGTTTCAATTGCTTTAGCAAGTTGTTCAGCAAGCAATATTTCAATGAGAGAACCAAACTCACATGTTGAGTTTTACAAAACTGATTTTACTTTTTCTGAACAATTCAGTGCTGAAGCAGTTCAATCAAAAATTATCGGTATTGATTTTTCTCGTTTGTTTAAAGTAACAACTGGTACTGTACAAGGCGGTGTATCTAAAGTTGCTATTCCAGTTATTGGTTCATTTATTGAAAATCCAACATCAAGTTATGCATTGTATAACTTAATGAGCGACCATAAAGGTTATGATGTTGTGTTTTATCCTCAATACGAAACAGTAGTTGAAAGACCATTTTTAGGATTACCTCTTTATACTAAAACTACAGTAACTGTTACTGCTCGTTTAGCTAAAATTAAAAAAGGTGGTGCTGCTGCAACATCTGATAAATAATATTTTCATTTATTGAAATTAAAAAAGCCCCGATAAATTATCGGGGCTTTTTTAATGCTTAATACTTTTCGTTTTCGTTAGGAAAATCTTCCGATTTTACATCTTCAATATAATTGCCTACTGCTATTTTTATTTCATCATACAAGTTTAAATATCGGCGCAAAAACCGTGGCGAAAAGCCTTGATTAATGCCCAACATATCATGCAATACTAATACTTGTCCATCAACCTCAGCACCTGCACCAATGCCTATTACAGGTATTTTTAATTGCTTGCTTACTTCGGCAGCCAATGCCGCTGGTATTTTTTCTAACACAATACTAAAGCAGCCTAATTCTTCTAATAATAAAGCATCTTCAATTAATTTTTTAGCTTCTTTTTCTTCCGTAGCTCTTACGGTATAAGTACCAAATTTATTGATAGATTGAGGCGTTAAACCCAAATGCCCCATTACTGGTACACCTGCCGATAATATTCTTACTATTGATTCTTTTATTTCAACGCCGCCTTCCATTTTTACAGCATGTGCGCCACTTTCTTTCATGATACGAATGGATGAATGAAGTGCCTCTTTCGAATTGCCTTGGTATGAACCAAAAGGTAAATCAACCACTACCAATGCACGTTTTACGGCTCGGTTTACAGATGAGGCATGATATATCATTTGATCTAAAGTAATGGGCAATGTGGTATCGTAGCCAGCCATTACATTACTTGCCGAATCGCCTACCAATATAACATCAATGCCTGCTGCATCTACTATTTTTGCTAACGAATAATCATACGAAGTAAGCATACTTATTTTTTCGCCACGTTCTTTCATAGCTTGTAAAACATGTGTGGTTACTTTATTTACATTCATTCTTCTTTCGGTACTCATAAAATTATTTTTATAAAAATTTACGATTAATTAATTCTTTAAAATGTTCTGCCACCTCTTCTGCATCATTCCATTTATGTTGGTTTGATAATGAATGCAACAATTGTTCGGCTTCGGTTTTAGTAGTAAACGAATTGAGTTGGTCAATTGCCATTTTATAAGCTGCATCATTGCCAGCAAATAAATTTTGTATAAAACTAAATTTATCATTAAAGCCAATGGTTGCTTTTAAATCCTTTATGGGCGAATGTTCCAGCTTATCAGCTAATTCAGTTTTTCTGTTTTTATTTAAAATATCATTTAAACTTTCAGTATTCAATTCGTGTTTTGCTGTTTCTGTTTTTGCCGTTTCTGTAATAGGATTAATGACAGTATCAATAACTTGTTTTACTTCCGCTTTTGGTATTTCTATTATTGGGTCGGATTTTATTTCAATAGGTTTTATAATATGATGTTCAACTACTTTATGAGTTGATAAAGCACTGATTTCTTCATACAATTTTCTTGTTTTTTGCAATGCAATATCCTTATCAATTAGTGATAAAGATTGGGTTTGAATGATGTTTTGAATATCGCTTAATAGCTGTTGAAT
>JBEEMV010000190.1:0-9362 GCA_041192505.1 Bacteroidota bacterium | reverse complement strand
AAACAATCTTCAAAATTAACAACCTATTTCAATATAGTTGCATTTTTAATAAGCATATAAATGTTGATTAAACATTTGCTGCAATCAATTTTCACTTTTTAAAAAGTACAACTTTTTACAGTATAATAGAAAAAATAATATCTTTTTTCACAGTATAGTGTAAAAAATAAGACTTTTTAAAGTTTACAATTCTATAATAATGCCCAAGTTTGGTGTCATTACGCCATTGGTATTTATAATATATTTTGGTAAATAATAACCAGGTTTATTTGTATCCAATAATGGATTGCCGTTTGCATCTGTTTTTACTGATAAATAATCTTGCTGACGAGATTTTGCATTCGTTACATTTTGCACATCGGCATAAAAAATCATTGCCCATTTTTTGAATAAATATTTTTTATCAACTCGTACATCAATGCCCCAAAAGTCTTGTGTTCGTTGGGTATTTAGCATATTGTAATTTAATAATCCTTGTTTAGTAATATCCCAAACATTTTTTTGCAACGATCGTTCTAAATCGTAAGGTGTGTAAGGTTGACCGCCTTGATAACGAATTTTCATACCTACTTCCCAATTGCGTTTTAGTTTTTTTCCAATCGTTGCATTTACAATATTTCTATAATCCCACGATGCACTTACAAATTCATTTTTCTGATTTTGAAATTCGCTTTTTACAAAAGTGTATGTAAAAATTCCATAAAAACCTTTATACAATTTTTGCTGATAACTTAACTCGAAACCATAAGCTCTGCCAATATTGGTGCTACTTACAGCCTCATTGCCAATGATTCCAAAATCGCCACCTAAGTTGGCTAACGAAACTTGTTGAGCTACCGAAAAAGGATAATGCTCGTAATATTTAAAGAAACCTTCAGCTGAAAATTTTGCATTAAATTTCGTAAAATAATCTGCACCTAAAACCACATGTTTGCTGCGGATATATTGCACATTATTATTCTTATTTATTAAATCGCCATTCGTGTTTCTAAATCCTAAAATGGTATAAGATGGCAGTTGATAATAAACACCAGTATTAAAATTGATATGGGCATTTTTGGCAATGGCATAACTGGCTGAAAGCCTTGGCGAAAGCTGATGCAAAGGATTTATCATTTTATTTGAATAATCAGCCATATCTGTTCTTATGCCTAACGAAAGTGTTAGTTTTTCATCTACATATTTTTTAGTTATTTGCCCAAAAGCAGCATATTTCATAAAGTTTAATCGAGACGAAAAATCTAAAGTTGAAATGCCAGTAGGTAAACTTAATTTATTAAAAGTTGAATTGGTATAAGTTGCATTTTCGGCACCAACACCAAAATTTATTTTATAGTCATTTATTCTTATTGTGTTTTCGGCTCTTAATTTTATTTCGGCCTCAACACTTTTGTATTTGAAAATGGCTAAACTATCTACATCGGTTTGGTTGTTTTTGTATTTGCTGCTATTATTTACCAAGCAATTTGCACTTAATACAATTATGCTAAAACCATTGCTGCGATAGTGTTTCCAACTTGAACCAATGGTATTATTATTCTGTTCTAACGTTGCTAAATTTCCTAAAATATATATTGCACTTTCTTTCCTAACCGAGTCTTTGGTATTTAAAGCATCAAAGTTGTATTTAAATTTATCAATAGCGCCCAAACCCATTATCATTACTTCATTTTTCTTGTTGGGTTTAATGGATATTTTAAATTGATAATCATTAAATGTGGGTAAAAATGGTAAGCCAATTTGCTTAAATAAAATTTGCAAATAGCTTTGACGAATTGAAAATAAGGCTGATGTTTTTTTACCTAATGGCCCTTCCAAACTCAATCCTGATGCCGTATAGCCGCTTGTTAATGTGCCGCCCCAATGGTCTGTACGTCCATTTTTATTAGTTAAATCTAAAATGCTGCTCATACTATTTCCTCGGTTTGATGGAAAAGCGCCACTATAAAAATTTGCATCTTTAATGAAATCAACATTTAATAAACCTACAGGGCCGCCTGTGCTGCCTTGTGTAGCAAAATGGTTGATGTTTGGAATTTCAACACCATCTAAATAAAATCTGTTTTCGCTGGGTCCACCGCCACGAACCAATAAATCATTTCGATACGAAACTGTACTTGCCACACCTGGCAAATTTTGAATTACTTTCGAAATATCACGATTGCTTCCAGGGTTGCGTTGTATCTCGTTTGCACCAATATTTCTAACACTTAAGGGGCTTTCGTCCATGCTATAAAATTTATTAGCAGCTGTAATTTTTACTTCTTTTAAATTTTTCGAATTCGATTCTAATTTAAAATCTATGGTTGCAGGTTTATTATTTTCAACAACAATTTCATATTCAATTTTTTTCTGAAATCCGATAATCGAACATTCAATATTATAAGTTCCGGGTTTAAGATTTTTAATTTCATAATTTCCATTTTCATCCGAATTAGCGCCAAATTCGGTTTCTAAAATATGAATACTTGCAAATGGCAATGCTTCATTATTAATGGCATTGGATACTTTGCCCTTAATGATGCTTGTTTGAGCAAATAATTGTTGAACTAAAATGAATGAAAATATTATTACGGCAAAACCTTTTTTCATGATGATAAATTTAGAATTTTGCAAAGAAAACAAAATGATTTCAGTTTTGTTTTCGAGATTTTAAAATGAAATTACAACGTTGGTTTATTGATTTTTTACAGCACGAAAAAGCAAGTGGAATTATTTTAATTGCTTGTACTTTTTTTTCGTTGTTGGTAGCCAATTCATCCATTGGCGAAAGTTGGATTGGAATATTTCATCTACAATTATTTCAATTTTCATTACTCGAAATAATTAATGATGGATTAATGACTTTGTTTTTTTTATTGATTGGTTTAGAACTAAAACGTGAATTTATTGATGGCAAATTAAGTCATATTAAATTTGCTGTATTGCCTGTTGCTGCTGCATTTGGCGGAATGATAGTGCCAGCATGTATTTATTATGCATTGAATAAAGGCACCCCAACGCAATCGGGCGCAGGCATACCAATGGCTACCGATATTGCATTTTCATTGGGCATACTTTCATTGTTAGGTAATCGAATTCCGTTGTCATTAAAATTATTTTTAACCTCATTAGCCATTATCGATGATTTAGGGGCAATAATTACCATCGCTGCTTTTTATTCGCAACATATTTCGTTGATTTATTTAAGTGTTGCCATTTTAGTTTGGCTTATACTTTTATTGGCTAATAAATATAATTTCAGCAATTCAATTTTATACATTATTGGTGGTATTTTAATGTGGTATTGTATGCTTCAATCGGGCATTCATCCTACTATCAGCGGCGTATTGTTGGCATTTGCTATTCCATTTAAATCTATAAAAAATAAATCGTTGGCGGAAAGTTTTTATCATCAATTAGATAAGCCAGTGGCATTTTTTATTGTACCATTATTTGCCTTGGCAAACACTTCTATTGTTATTCCTTCGCATTTTTCCGAGCATTTAATTTCTGCAAATGCAATAGGTATTTTTTTAGGATTAGTAATTGGCAAACCATTAGGCATTACATTATTTACCTATTTAGCACAAAAAATAAAAATCGGAAAATTGCCTGATGATATAAATATGAAATTGATAATTGGCGTTGGAATGCTTGGTGGTATTGGATTTACGATGAGTATATTTATTTCGCTTTTAGCTTTTGATGTACCACAGATTCAAGATATTTCGAAATTAGTGATTATTATTTCATCTGCAATAGCTGCTATAATAGGGTGGGGGTGGTTTACAACAGTGTTTCGGAAATAATTATTTATATTTTAATACTTCAACATCGAAAATTAAAATTGAATTAGCTGGAATGTTGCCCATTTTTTTTGAGCCATAGGCATAGGGTGAGGAAATATAAAAAGTTGCCTTGCTTCCTCTTTGCATCAATATTAAAGCTTCATCCCAACCTTTTATTACATTGCCCAACCCAACTACAAAACCAAACGGTTCAATATGTCCAAATCTTTTTTCGGTGTTCGAATCAAATATTTCTCCCGATATTAATCTGCCCGTATAATTCACTTTTATTGAATCGCCTTTTCTCAAATCACCGCCAACTCCTTTTGTTTTTAAATCGATATAAAGCCCTTGTTTTATTTTTTGAGGAATGTTTTTAGTGGTAGAAAAATAATTAGTTAAAATACTATCATCTATATTTATTTGCTTGTTGAATAATTTCATTTGATGTTGGTTTAATTCCTCTTTAGTAAATACATGATTTATTTTGAAATAAAATTTCATGAATGTATTAGCATGTGCAAAAAATGGAATATTTTTCTTGTATAATTTATTGGTTGAAATTAAAAATAAAACACTGTCGCCTTCATGCGTAAGTTTTAATCCTTTCATTAAATCGCCTTTAAATTCTGATTTTCCAACTACCAATTGTTGTTCGCCAAATTCTTTTTTTGTATCAATTATGATTGAATCAACATCATTTTTTAATATCAATTGGTATAAAATAATATCTCCATTTTTTACTTTTTTACCAGTTGAGTTTTCGTTAAAAAATTGGTATCCTAATCCTTTCGAATAGTTTATTCTGTTTTGTGAAAACAAAATAAATGAATTAAAAAGTAAAAGCAATAATAAGTATATATGTTTTTTCAAACTAAATATTTTAAAACTAAAAAAGGAAAGTGCACGATAATCATACACTTTCCTTTTTTATAATGAAAGGAATATTATTTAAAATCTACTAACTCTACATCAAAAATTAAACAGCTATTTGGTTTAATGATTTCGCCTGCGCCATTAGCACCATAAGCTAATTTGCTTGGAATAAATAAAGTTGCTTGGGTACCTTTATTAAATAGCATAAAGCCTTTATCCCAGCCTTGAATTACTCTGCCTTGCCCAACAGGAAATTCAAATGGTTGTACATGATTAAACTCTGGAAGAACATTTGAATCGAATTTTTTACCATCCAACATTCTACCTGTATAATTAGCTGTAACTGTTTGCCCAACTTGAGGTGTAGCACCTGTACCATTTTTAGTAATTACATAGTATAAGCCATCAGCAGTTCTTTGATAATTGGTTATTTTATTATCGCTAAAATATTTTAATAATGTGGCTTCATCATTTACTGGTTCGGCTGCTGCTTCTTGATGTTGTTGCGGTGCAGCTGCTGCTTTAATATCAACCAATTCTACATCAAAAATCAAACAGCTATTAGCTTTAATTTTATCACCAGCACCATTTGCTCCATAAGCTAATGTACTTGGAATATACAATGTTGCTTTTGTCCCTTTTGTAAACAACATAAAACCTTTATCCCATCCTTGAATAACTCGACCTTGCCCAACAGGAAATTCGAATGGTTGAACATGCCCAAATGCTGAATCCATATTTGAATCAAAAGCAGTTCCATCCATTAATTTTCCACGATAGTTTGCTACAACGGTTTCCCCAACTTGAGGAATATTTCCATTTCCTTTTTGTGTAATTACATAATACAATCCATCATCTGTTCTTTGATAATTACTAATTCCTTTTTCTACCAAAAAACTTCTAATTTTTGCCTCATCTTCTGCCGTTTGCTTTATTTTAGAAGCTTCTGCTTCTTTTTGTTTGGCTTCCATTTCTGCCTTTTGTTTAGCTGCTTTTATTTCCGCTTGTTCTTTTGTGAATGAAATAAAAGAAAAGCGAATAAAATCACCAGACTTAATCATCGGGGGTAAATTTTTTCCGAACAATGAGTCGGCAACTATACGAAATACAGCACTATCACCTGGCGCTACACCTAAAATGCCTTCATACATAAAGCCAAATGATTGGCGGCTAATAGGTACCTGAGGCGAAAATCCAAAATCATTTAATATAGTAGTGCTTTCATCATTGTATAATCTACCATGTAAAGCCTGTTGGTCGTTTTCTTTAAATTTTGGTAAAGTATTATCTTCTCTATGCCAAATAAAAGATTGCAATCCAGCTTTTGGCGTTTCAACCATTAATGTTCTTATTGGTTTTTTGGGCCCGTGTTCATGCCCATGCTCATCAGCTACTTGATTGTTTAAAATTGGTTTTGCAATTTGTTTTGAAACAGGTTTAGCCACTGCTGTAGTAGGCTTAGTTGCAAGTTTAGTAACTACAGGTTTTTGCTGTGCTTGTAATGTAAATGAGCTACCGATAAGTAACACAGTTAAAATTTTTTGATACATCATATTTTAATTAAAGTTAAATTTTGGGCAAATTAAATGAAAAGTATTCATTAGGTAAAAGGTTAAATGTTAAACAAATTACAAAAAAAAATCCCAAACTTCAACAAGAAATCTAGGATTTTTCTTTAACCAAAACCAATATATTATTTTACTTTACTAATAACTTCACTAAAAGCTACCGGATTGTTCATCGCTAAATGAGCTAAAGTTTTTTTATCTAATTCAATGTTATGCTTTTTTAAAGCACCCATAAATTTAGAGTACGACATGCCTTCTAAACGAAGAGCCGCATTAATACGGGCTATCCATAAACTACGGTAGTCACGTTTCTTAGTTTTTCTACCAACATATGCATAACCTAAACCTTTTTCTACAGAGTTTTTGGCAACCGTCCAAACATTCTTTCTTTTACCAAAAGAACCTTTAGCAAGTTTTAATATTTTTTTTCTACGAGCACGTGCTGCTACAGCATTTACTGAACGAGGCATTTTATTTTAAATTTACTGATGAATAATTAATTAAATACATAACATTTTGGCCATTCTATCCATATTAGTTGGATGTACTAAGCCTGATTTAGATAAATCTTTTTTACGAGATTTACTTTTCTTAGTAAGAATATGTTGCTTAAAAGCCTTACTACGTTTTACTTTTCCAGTTCCAGTTACGGTAAATCTTTTTTTAGCGCTGGAGTTGGTTTTCATTTTTGGCATACTGATATTTTTTTTGGAGGTGCAAAAGTAAATTATTTTTTAATAAATCAAACCATCTTATCGCAATTTTTTTTTCAATTATCAATCTACGTGGAAATACGTAGGAAAATACGTGTTTTCCGTAGTTTTTTTCCGCAAAACAAATATTACGTTTGTAATGGGTCAAATATTTAAGTTAATTCTTAATTATTCTACATCTAAATTAAACCACAAAATATAGTAGTGCATTTTAGTTAATTAAACATTGTTACAATTTTATGCATATTTATAAATTGTAAATTAAGATATTTCTATTAGTGGTTTAATAGTAATAGGCCCTTCATTTTTATGAGGGGTCTTTTGTTTTTTTATAATTTTATTATAAAATATTAGAATAATTTGGAACTTAATTTTAGCTTTGCGCCCTCAAAAAATTATTATTAACCGCAAAAAAATAACTCGTTTTATTTATGCCAACAAAAATTCGTTTACAACGTCATGGTCGCAAGAAAGCACCATTCTATCAAATCGTAGTGGCTGACAGCCGTTCACCAAGAGATGGTAAATTCATCGAAAAAATTGGTTCTTACAATCCATTAACTATTCCTGCAACTATCGAAATTAATGTAGATAAAGCAATTCAATGGTTAGATAAAGGTGCGCAAGCAACTGAAACTACTCATAGAATTTTATCTTACAAAGGTATTTTGTATAAGCGCCACTTATTAAGAGGTGTAAAAAAAGGAATTGTGAAAGCTGAAGATGTGGATGCTAAATTCACTGAATTTATGGCTCAACACGATGCTAAAGCTAATGCTAAAAAAGATGCCCACAGAAAATTAAAAGCTGAAATGAAAAAATCGGCTCCAAAAAAAGTAGCTGCTGTTGTTGAAGCAGAAGCAGCTAACGAAGAAGCTCCATCAGCCGAATAATTTCAAAATTCATTATATTTTAAGACCTGCTTACATAAATTTAAGCAGGTCTTTTTATTTTTAAAATCAATCAAATAAATTGTTGCAATTTTTTACCTTTGCAGCCTAAATTTTAAGAAACGTGACGCTGATAAAATCAATATCTGGAATTAGAGGAACAATAGGTGGAAAACCAGGCGAATCGCTTTCGCCATTAGATGTAGTTAAATATACTGCTGCATTTGCTACATTTATTTATGAAAATAGTGGGAAGAAAAAAATGGTAGTTGGAAGAGATGCTCGTATAAGTGGCGAAATGGTTGAGCATTTTGTGATTGGTACTTTAATCTCGATGGGGTTTGAAGTGGTTAATCTTGGACTATCTACTACGCCTACTGTCGAAATTGCTGTACCCGATGAAAATGCAGGCGGCGGAATTATTTTAACTGCAAGCCATAATCCTAAAGAATGGAATGCGCTAAAGCTTTTAAATCATTTAGGCGAATTTATTTCAGAAAGCGAAGGGCAAAAGGTTTTAAGATTGGCCGATAAAGAGAAATATACATTTGCTGATGTGAATGATTTGGGTAGTGTAAGAAATGATGATACCTACTTTCAGAAACATATTGATAAGATATTAGCATTACCATTGGTTGATAAAGCGGCTATTTCGAAAAAAGAATTTAAGATAATTGTTGATGGAATTAATTCAACTGGTTCAATCATTGTTCCGATGTTGTTAAATCAATTAGGGGTTAAAGAAATTGTTGTTTTGAATGAGATTCCGAATGGAAAATTTGCTCATAATCCTGAGCCATTACCTGAACATTTGGTTGCTATTGCGAATGAGGTAAAGCACAAAAGATATGACTTAGGAATTGTGGTTGATCCTGATGTAGATAGGCTTTGCTTTGTAACCGAGGAAGGGCAGATGTTTGGCGAAGAATATACTTTAGTTGCCATTGCTGATTATGTATTGCAAAATAAAAAAGGAAATACGGTTAGTAATTTATCTTCAACTAGTGCATTAAAAGATATTACAGAAAAACATGGTGGCGAACATTTTGGTGCAGCAGTTGGCGAAGTAAATGTAGTAGCACTAATGAAGGAAAAAAATGCTGTAATAGGTGGCGAAGGAAATGGGGGAGTAATTTATCCCGAATTGCATTATGGTAGAGATGCATTGGTGGGTATAGCTTTGTTTTTATCGCATTTAGCTAAATCAAATAAAACAACTAAATTGTTACGTAATATTTATCCTGATTATGTGATTTCGAAAAATAAAATTACGTTAGAAAAAGGTACTGATGTAGATGTTGTTTTAGAACGGATTGCCGATAAATATAAAAATGAGCAATTAAATAAAATTGATGGCTTGAAGATAATCATGAGCGAAGGTTGGGTTCATCTACGAAAATCAAATACAGAACCTATAATAAGAGTATATGCTGAAAGCAGATATGAAAATATTGCTAACAACATGGCTTTAAAAATTATGAAAGATATACAAGAGTTAATGTAATTTTATTGTTATACAACTATATTAAAATCTCAAACTGACAA
>JBEEMV010000189.1:0-29884 GCA_041192505.1 Bacteroidota bacterium | reverse complement strand
CACCCAATTCAGATTTTTCGATAATGGCTGTTTTTAAGCCTAATTGCGAAGCTCTTATTGCTGCTACATATCCGCCTGGACCACTTCCGATTACTATTAAATCAAACATGTTTAAAATATTTTTATGATTATTGTTTATAGGCACAAATGTAGTTTTGTTTTATTTAAAATTATATAGTTCATATTCATTTTAGTAGCACAACTAATTTCATTAAAGTTGTAAATCAATTTACTTTGGTAAATAATATTTTCAAACATCATTTTTTTACATCTTTGCATTATTATGAATACAGTATTTGAAGGCGAACATCTACTGCCTGGGCAGTTAGGACATTTAGGAGTAATCACAATTTTTATTGCTTCATTAATTTCAGCAATTGCTTATTTTATTTCTACCAATAAAAAAGATGAAGCTGAACAAAATAGTTTTTTAAAAGTTGGGCGTTGGGCTTTTGTAGCAATGGCTGTAGGCGTACTTACCACATTTTTTAGTTTATTTTTCATTATCTATAATCACTATTTCGAATACCACTATGCATGGCGACATAGCAGCTTAGAATTGCCCGTACATTACATGATTAGCTGTTTTTGGGAAGGACAAGAAGGTAGTTTTTTGTTATGGATGTTTTGGCAAATGATGTTGGGATTGGTATTGATAAGAACTGCAAAAAAATGGGAAGCACCAGTAGTTTCAGTTATTGCATTTAGTCAGTTTTTTTTAGCATCCATGTTATTGGGCATTTATGTTTTCGATTTTAAAATTGGTAGTAATCCATTTACATTATTACGTGATGTGATGAGCAATGCTCCAATTTTTAAACGTGGAAATTATCTTAGTATGATTACGGATGGCAATGGTTTAAATCCGTTGCTTCAAAATTATTGGATGGTTATTCATCCACCTGTTTTGTTTTTAGGATTTGCATCTACAGTAGTTCCGTTTGCTTATGCCATTGCAGGTTGGTGGAAAAATGATTTTGATGGTTGGACAAAAGCAGTGTGGCCTTGGGCTTTATTTAGTGGTGTTGCACTTTCTACAGGTATTATGATGGGCGCTGCTTGGGCTTATGAGGCTTTATCATTTGGGGGTTATTGGGCTTGGGATCCTGTTGAAAATGCATCCATTATGCCTTGGCTTACGCTAATTGCAGGCATTCATACTTTATTGGCTTATCGTCATAGTGATCATGCTCAAAAAGCAACTTATGTATTATTGGGGCTTTCATTTTTATTAGTTTTATATGCATCTTTTTTAACACGAAGCGGCATTCTTGGCGAATCTTCGGTTCATGCATTTACAGATTTAGGATTAGGTGGTCAATTAGTTTTTAATATTATTGCATTCATTATTCCATTTATTTTTCTGTTTATTTTTCGATTTAAAAATGTGCAAGAACCTGGAAAAGAAGAGAAAGTTGAATCGAGAGAATTTTGGATGTTTATTGGTGCTTTGGTGTTTTTGGTTTCTTTATTTCAGATTACATTTACTACATCAATTCCTGTATTCAATAAATTATTAGGTACAAATTGGGCTCCGCCTACAAACGCTATTCAACACTATAATAAAATACAAGTATGGATTGCAATTTTGATTGGATTGCTTGTTTCTTTCACTCAATATTTAAGATATAAATCATCTGATGTAAAATCATTTTTAAAAGAAATTGCCATTAATTCGATAGTTGCATCCATCATTGCAGGATTTTGTATTTGGTATTTTGAAATATCAGTAATTGCTTATTGGTTTATGATGTTGGCGGCAATTTTTGCTATTATTTTCAATTTAAAATATTTGTATAAATTAAAAAAGAATTTTATTAATTGGGGCGGAAGTATTGCCCATGTTGGCTTTGGATTGATGTTGGTTGGAATTTTAATTTCATCATACAAACAAAAAGTGATAACCAGTAATTCTCCTACAAGTGGGCTGATGGGTAAAGGTTTTGACGAAACGATGAAACGTGAAAATATGTTGTTGATGAAAAACACAACAGAAAAATTACAAGGCTATGAAATAACTTATGTGGGCGATAGTACATCGGCACCCAATACTTATTATAAAGTTCAATATGTAAAACGTAATGCTGATAGTAGCATTGCCGAAAGATTTTTCTTGTATCCAAATATTCAAGAAAACAAAAAAATGGGGTCGGTAAATAATCCATCAACCCGTCATTATTTTACAAAAGATATTTATACCATTGTTACAGCAACGGCAGACAAGAAAAAAGCTGATGCACCAGTAAATCAAAAGGATTATAAATTTTATAAATTAAAGAAAGGGGATACCATTAATCTAAAAGGAACAAAAATTATTTTTCAAAGTATTTCGAATGAAGTATTAAGAAAGGATGTTGTAGTGCAAAGTGGCGATGTGGCAGCATCTATACGCTGTAAAGTATACAATGCAAACAATAGTTTTAATACCGAATCGGTTTATTTAATTAGAAATTCGATGGCTGTGCCGATTGAAGACAAAGTAAATGAATTAGGCATTAGAATATTTGTGAATCAAATTATTCCAACAGAAAATAGCATTGAATTAGGAATTGCCGAAACCGAGCCTGTGGTTGATTATATAACACTAAAAGCATTGGAGTTTCCTTACATAAATTTACTTTGGATAGGAACAATAGTTGTAATCTTAGGTTTTTTGATAAGCATATTTAAAAGAATAAAATTGAAATAAATTTGGAAATAAACGACAAGTGACGTATATTTGTACGACAAATGTCAGTAGTATGAAAAAATCAAAAGAATATAAAATTGTAGAAGATAAATTATCAACCGCCGAAGAGCCTGCTGCTACCTACTTGGTAAGCGCTTCGCAGCATGGTTTTTATTTTAATTCATTTGAAACACTTACCACAAAAGTTCCTTTTAATCAATCTGATTGGAGCGATGTTTTGCATATTTCAGAACGTACTTTGCAACGTTATAAAAAAGATAAAAAGAAATTTGAGCCTATTTATGCTGAAAAAATTTTAGAAATTGTTTTACTTTTTAATCGTGGTATTGAAGTTTTTGATGATGCTAATAATTTTTATCAATGGATTCAAATTCAAAATACTAGTTTAGGAAATATTAAGCCCATGGAAATAATGGATAACTCATTTGGCATACAAATGATTAAAGATGAATTGGGAAGAATTGAACATGGAATTTTAGCTTAATCATGGTTGTATTTAGATTGTCAAAACAAAAATACGCCAATGATTTAAGTGGAATTGGTGCTGAAAAATTTGGAGGCAGATGGAATAGTAAAGGCTTGCCAATGCTTTATTGTAGCGAAAATATTTCGTTGTGTATGTTGGAAGTTTTAGTAAATATACCGCATACTATTTTACCAAAATTTTTGCAATTAGTACAAATTAAAATTCCAGATAATTCAATTTTAATTTTTCCGAAAAATGATTTGCCCAATGATTGGCAATCGAATCCAATTTCATTTTCTACTCAAAAAATTGGGGATATTTTTTTGAAAGAAGAAAAATATTTAGCCATGAAAGTGCCATCATCTGTAGTACCCAATGAATTTAATATTTTGTTGAATCCATACCATAAATTATATACTAAGGTTCAGGTGGTTGAAACTTCGCCTTTCTCAATTGATAAAAGATTGAAAGATTAATTTATTTTTACTCATCATTTTTTGATTTTGGAAAATTTATTACAACAACCTATTGAGTATTTAAAAGGCGTTGGGCCAGCCCGAGCCGAATTGCTAAAGAAAGAATTAAACATTTTTTCTTTTGGCGATTTGTTGCAACATTATCCATTTAGATATATTGATAGAACTAAATTTACTACCATAAATGAAATTGATAGCGATGAAAAATATTATCAATTGAAAGGCATTATTACTTCGGTAAAAACAATTGGTGATAACCGCCAGAAAAGATTTGTAGCCACTTTTAAAGATGCTACAGGTGTTTGCGAATTGGTATGGTTTAAGGGTGTACAATGGATGGAAAAATCTATTCAACCCAATTTAGAATATGTTGTTTATGGTCGTCCACAAGAATTTAATAATCGTTATAATTTTCCGCATCCCGAAGTAGAATTATTAAAAGAGTTGAATGAAGGCGATGTGAAAAGTGGGTTATTTCCTGTGTATTCAACCACAGAAAAATTGAAGATGAAAGGCTTGCCCAGCAAAGCAATCGCCAAAATTCAGAAAACATTATTAACGCAAATAAAACCATCTGATGCGGTAGAGTTTCTGCCACCAAATTTGATTACTGAATTAAAATTGATGATGCGTTTTGATGCGATTCAGAATATTCATTTTCCACAAAATTTAGCAACACAACAACAAGCCGAACGTAGATTAAAATTTGAAGAATTATTTTTAATTCAATTAAGATTACTTCGAACAAAAATTAATAGACATCATACTACCAAAGGATTTGTATTTGAAAAAATAGATAATCACTTCGATGATTTTTTCAAAAATTATTTGCCATTTGAATTAACGAATGCACAAAAAAAAGTGATTCGTGAAATAAGAAAAGATGTAATGTGTGGCAAGCAAATGAACAGATTATTGCAAGGCGATGTAGGCAGCGGAAAAACAATTGTGGCATTAATGAGTATGTTGATGGCAATTGATAATGGCTTTCAGGCTTGCATTATGGCACCTACTGAAATATTGGCACAGCAACACTTTGAAGGTATAAGCAATTTATTGAAAGACCTAAATATTAAGGTTTCAATATTAAGTGGTTCAACAAAAACAGCAGCAAGAAAATTGATTCAAAGCCAATTGGAAAGTGGTGAAATAAATATTTTAATTGGCACTCATGCATTGATTGAAGATACGGTGCAATTCAAAAATTTAGGTTTAGCTGTGGTTGATGAACAACACAAATTTGGTGTGCAACAACGTGCTGCTTTATGGCGAAAAAATACCACACCACCACATATTTTGGTAATGACTGCAACACCCATTCCACGAACTTTAGCCATGACTTTGTATGGCGATTTAGATAGCAGTGTGATTGATGAATTGCCTCCAGGACGTAAGCCCATCAAAACAATTCATAAATTCGATTCACATCGTTTACAATTATTTGGATTTTTAAAAGATGAAATTGCAAAGGGCAGACAAGTGTATATTGTGTATCCATTAATTGAAGAAAGTGAGAAATTGGATTTAAAAGATTTGATGGATGGATATGAAAGTATCAGCCGTGAATTTCTTTTACCACATTACAAATTAAGTATTGTGCATGGCAGACAAAAAGCGGAAGACAAAGAATATGAAATGCAAAAATTTGTAAAAGGCGAAACACAAATAATGGTGGCTACTACTGTTATTGAAGTGGGTGTAAATGTGCCAAATGCAAGTGTGATGGTAATTGAAAGTGCTGAACGATTTGGACTTTCGCAATTGCATCAACTTCGTGGAAGAGTGGGTAGGGGTGCCGACCAATCCTATTGTGTTTTGATGACAGGGAAAAAATTAGGTGCCGATGCTCGTACAAGAATGAAAACAATGTGCAGCACTAATGATGGATTTATAATTGCTGAAGTTGATTTGCAACTTCGTGGACCTGGTGATATTGAAGGCTTACAACAAAGTGGTGTAATGAATTTATACATTGCAAACTTGGCTAAAGACCAACAAATTTTGCAAACTGCCCGTGATAAAGCCAACGCAATTTTAGATGAAGATGCATTGCTTCAAAAGCCCGAACATCAGCGTATGTTGCAATTAATTAGGAATGTAGAAGTAGAGAAAAAAGTGTGGGGAAAAATTAGTTAAGGATGAAATGAGCTAACTCAATTGCTTTCTTACTTAAAATTATAAACTCTAAAGTATATATTTGCAAAAATTGATTTATAATGATAGATAAATTTGATGTATTGATAATTGGCGCAGGTCCTGTGGGGTGCGTATTAGCCGAAAGATTATCAACTCAACACAATTTAAAAGTATTGATTGTTGAAAAACGAAATCACATTGCAGGTAATTGCTTTGATAGATACCATGAAAGTGGTGTAATGATCCATGAATATGGGCCTCATTATTTTAGAACAAACAATATTCAGCTTTTAAATTATTTATCAAATTTTACAAGTTGGATACCTGGTAATTATATTGTAAAAAGTTTTTCTCGTGGCGAATTATTTCCATTTCCAATTAACATATTAACTTTAGAACAATTTTTTAATAAAACACTATCAACCGAAGATGCGAAAAAACTTTTAGCTGCATTAGGGGAAGATATAAAAGAACCCAAAAATTCAGAAGAGTTCGTTTTATCAAGAGTTGGAAAAGAATTATACGAGGCATTTTATTTAGGTTATACATTAAAGCAATGGGAAATCCATCCAAAAGATTTAGATGCATCTGTTTGTGGTAGAATTCCAGTAAGATTTAATAAAGATCAACGTTATGTAGACCATAAATTTCAACTAACGCCAAAGCATGGGTTTACTAAATTATTCAGTAATATGATTGATAATAAAAATATTCATGTAATGCTGAATACCGATTATAAAGAAATTATAGATTCAATCAAACCAAAATTCACTATTTATACTGGCCCAATTGATTATTATTTTGATTATCAATTCGGAAAATTACCTTGGCGCTCATTAGCATTTGATCATGTAGAATTTGCAAAAGAATTTGCTCAACCATGTGTGCAGATAAATTATCCTAATGATTTTGAATATACACGTTCGGTTGAAATTAAGCATGTTACACAACAAAAAGTTCCTAATACAATTGTATCCTACGAATATTCAAAAGCAGAAGGAGACCCCTATTATCCAATTCCTGCCGATGATAACAAAAAACTTTTTTTTAAATACAAAGAATTGGCTGAGATAGAAACAAAAAAAAATAATGTTTATTTCGGCGGACGGCTTGCCAACTATGTATATATCAATACAGACGAAGCAATTGAAGGTGCGTTAGAAATTTATAAAAAAATTATACATGAGCAAAAAATTGGATAATTGTTGGGTAGTAATGCCTGTGTATAATGAAGAAGAAGCCGGTCCATTAGTAATTGCCGAGTGGATGCCTGTATTTAGAAATAACTTATCAAACTTTGTTTTTTGTATTATTAATGATGGTTCAAAAGATAAATCGTTGCAAATATTAAAAAATATTGCAGCTCAAAATCCCGAAATATTATTAATTGATAAACCAAATTCTGGTCATGGGCAATCATGTTTATATGGTTATAAAATGGCGATAGATAAAAATGCAGAATGGATATTTCAAATGGATAGCGATGGACAATGCGACCCAAAACATTTTGAAGAAATAGTAAATGCTGCAACTCAAAATGAAATTGTGTATGGTTTTAGAAAAACTAGAGAAGATGGATTTAAAAGATATTTAATTTCAAGGGTGGTTACCATTTATGCATTCATTGCCACAAAAGTATGGGTTAGAGATGCAAACGTTCCATACAGATTAATGAACAGAAAATCATTGATAAATTTTATTGATGCTGTGCCCGATGATTTTAATCTTGCCAATATTATAGTATCAGTTTATCACACTAAATTTTTTAAAATTAAATGGATAAATATTAATTTTAGAAATAGGAGTGGTGGAACACCAAGCGTTAAAGTATCAGCATTTTCAAAACATGGTAGAAAATTGTTTAAGCAATTAAGTGATTTTAAATTTAAGGAAGAAGGATACATTTAAATCTACAATTCTAAATTATCGAAAGCCACAAAATATTTCAGCGAATGATTAAAAAAATATTCTTTTCATCTGAAAAAAGAACCATTCTATTTTTGCTTGTACTTGGTTTTATTCTCAGGCTTATTTATTTGTTTTTTTTCTCTCCCATTTTTGCAAGAGCATATCTTGGCATGGAAACAATATTTTTTAATGGTGGTGATTTTGGTGGTTCGTTAATTTCATTTAAAAATCTTATCTATCATGGTGCTTATACAGTTAATTTAAATAATGAAATGGGCTACTACAGCCGAATGCCAGGGTATTCTTTTTTTGTTGGAATAATTACATTGCTTACTGGCGAACCTCAAAATTTATATATCATCAGCATTATTCAAATATTGTTAGATGTGTATTCTATTTATTTAATTTATAAAATCGGAAAAAATATTTGGAATGAAACTACCGGAATTATACTTGGCTTTTTATATGCCACACATCCCATCATTATTTTATGGTGTCCTGTTTTAATGAGCGATTCATTGGGTTCATTATGTTCTTTATTAACGTTATATTTTTATTAAAAATCAGAATCAAAATATAAATGGTTTTGGGTTGGATTATCAATTGGATTTGGAACATTGATAAGACCACAAACTATTTTAACCATTCCAATAATTGGGTTAATAGAATTAATTTATCAACGCAAAAAAATTGTATATTTTTTAAAATGCATGAGCATAATGGGCATTACCATTTTATTTACTTATGGCTTATATCCTATGCGCAATTATTTTTTTCATCATAAAATAATTTTATTTCAAGATTTAAGAGGAAGCGGCGGTGTATGGAATGATGCCACTGTAAACTATATGCATTATATTTATTCGGTGCAAAGCAAATGGGATCCAGCCTGGACAAACATTATGCGAAATGAAAAATTTACAGTTGATAAAGCAGCATTTGCTGTATCAGGCGATTCGGCAATATTAATGGCTACTATTTATAAAGCACAAAATTGTAGTTATGCATTTAGCTGCTGGAGTGGTTATTGGCAAGGGCATAGATTATCGCCAAATGATACTGCATGTGATGTTGAAATTGCAAATACATTTGCATTATTACGTGACCATCAAATTAAACAAAATGCTTATCATTATTGGGTTACATTGCCTTTAGAAAATCTTACTAAATGTTTTTTCAAAAGTCAGCTTTCTACTTCCAGAACACAATCACCGATGTTGAAATTAGTACCCATTATATTTTTTTATCGTACCATACTATTACTAATTGGATTGTTTGCTTGCATATGGATTTTATTAAAAATGAAGCTTGATAAAAAACCATTTTTATTCATTCTAATAAATTTTTTGGGTTGGTATTTTTTAATTTGTTTTGGCACCATGCCACAATTACGAAATATAGAAATGAGATACTTATTGCCAGTAGATGTTTTGTTATTAATTCCGGCAGCCGTTATTATTCAAATCATTTTTTTGAAATTAAACCCCAAGCATTAAAAACCAAATATCAATAATTTTATTCAACATAATCTAATAAAAATAGTATAAAAAAATATGGCAAAAAAAATTCTTATTACAGGTGGAGCAGGCTTTGTAGGTAGTTCATTAGCGTTATTATTAAAAAAGAATTATCCATTGTATGAAATATTTTGTATGGATAATTTAAAGCGAAAAGGAAGCGAATTAAATATACCCAGATTAGCTTCGGCAGGAATTAATTTTGTACATGGCGATATTAGAAATAAAGAAGATTTTGAAGCCATTGCAGCCTGCGATACTGTGATAGAAGCATCTGCTGAACCTTCGGTTTTAGCTGGCTTAAACTCATCGCCTGATTATTTATTAAACACAAATTTAGTAGGTACATTAAATTGTTTATCATTTGCCGCAAAACATAAAAGCGATTTTATTTTTTTATCTACAAGCCGAGTTTACCCAATAGAAAATATTGAAAAAATTGAATTTACAGAAGATGCTACTCGGTTCACAGTATCCGCCAATCAATCAATGTCTGGCGTTTCAAAAAATGGTTTAAATGAAGATTTTTCATTAAAAGGATTTCGCTCATTGTACGGTGCTACAAAGTTAGCTTCCGAATTAATTATTCAAGAATACAATCAGTTTATGAATATTAAAACGGTAATAAACAGATGTGGTGTTTTAACTGGTCCATGGCAAATGGGCAAAGCCGATCAAGGCGTAGTGGTACTTTGGATGGCAAAACATTTTTGGAAAAAACAATTAACCTATAATGGATATGGTGGCACTGGAAAACAAATAAGAGACATTTTGCATGTAACAGATTTGTATAGATTGATTGATATACAAATGCACGATATGGAAAAAGTAAACGGTAAAATATTTAATGTAGGTGGTGGCGAAACTGTAAGCACATCGCTTTTAGAATTAACTACTATTTGCAGCAGCATTACAGGCAATACAATTCAAATTAAACCAATACTTGAAAATAGGCAAGCAGATATTAGAGTTTATATAACTGATAACACAGCTATAACAGAAGCTACGGGCTGGAAACCACAAATTGGCGTACAACAAATTATGCAAGAAATATATGATTGGATAAAAGAAAACGAAGAAAAATTAGAGCCTATTATTTCCTAAAAATTGAACCAATTGAATGATGAGTTTTTTATTTCAACCTATTGAGCAATTTATTTTTAATCCTATTCATACATTTTCAAATAGTAAATATTGGAAATGGAAAACTACATTAATTTTAACCATTGCCTCTTTTATATTTTCAACAGGTGCTTTTTTTTATTTGCCTACAGCTTTTAAAAATGAAAACTGGGAAAGCTATAATTTCAAAAAAGAAAATCTGTTTAAGCAGCCACCATACAATGATGCATCACATGCTGCCAAAAAAACTTTTAGAATTACGGTTCCATTAATAGCCAAAATATTTCATTTTAATAATTGGGCCACAGTAGCATTTATGTGGGCAATAAATTTCTTTTTTTTATTCTTTATACTGCAAATGTTTCTTAAATTAATAGATGATAAAACCATTGCTGTGTTAGGTACAATTGGTTTTACTTTTATTTATGCAGGTCATGCAGGTTTTACCGATATTAACACTTGGTTTGATGGCATTGCTTATTTTTTTATTTTAACAGCCATTCTTTCTCGAAATAATTTTATCATTTTAAGCAGCATAATATTAGCCTGTTTTACTGATGAAAGAGCCTATTTGTCATCTAGTTTGGTTTTTTTATTTCATGTAATTTTAAATTCCGAAAATGAAATTTCATTTAGTTTTAAAAAATATAAATCATCCATTGCCGCATTTTTAGGAATTGCGATTGCCTTAATTTTAAGATTAACGATTCAATTAATTTTTGATTTACACACAAAAACTGGCGGTACAACTATTACTAAAGTATTGGCCGATACTGATTTTTGGGGCATGGCAGTGTGGACATTTTTAGAAGGATATTGGTTATTAATTATTGCTTTAGGGTTGTTTCTAATTTATCAAAAACAATATTTAAAAACTTTTATTTTATTACTAATAATTGCAATATTTTCTCTTGCATCTATCTTAGTATTTGATAAAACTCGAAGCGGCGCTTACATTTTCCCACTTATTTTTATAGCAGTATTAATTTTAAAAAATAAATTAACTGCAATTGAATGGCGATATTTATTTTTAACTATTGCTATCATTTGCTTTCTATTTCCGGCATACTATATCATATCAGATACTGCACCTTATACGCTATGGTACAAGCCTATTTTTATAAGAGCTATTGATTTTATAAAAATAAAATACAGTTTATGATTTTTATGAATTCAAATCTTATTAAGGAATAAAATTAATATCGCATAATAAATGGCATCATTGATGAGTTTATAGAGTGAAGGAAAAAATAATAGGCTCACTTTTTTTTACTTACATTTGCCACCGCAAAAAATCTGAACAAAAAACAAACAAAAATATATCCAACAAAAAAATGAAAAAACTTTTAGTAATCGCCATTACCATTGCAACATTATTTAGTGCAAAATCATTTGCGCAATCACCAAAATTTGGACATATTAATTCGGGTGAATTAATACAGATGATGCCAGGTTTAAAAAATGCAGATGCACAGTTAGAAACTTATCAAAAATCTTTAGAAGAGCAAATGAAATCGATGGTTGCTGATTACCAAACTATGGTGCAGGATTATCAAGTTAAAGAAAAATTAATGACTGATGCTGTGAAAGAAATCAAACAAAAAGAAATTGGTCAGAAAGAAAAATTAATTCAAGATTTTCAACAATCTGCTCAAGAAAAAGTAGCTGCCAAAAAAGAAGAATTGTATAACCCAATTTTGAAAAAAGCTGAATCGGCTATTAAAGATGTAGCTAAGAAAAATGGCTATGCTTATGTTTTTGATACAAGTGTAGGTGCTTTTTTATATGCGCAGGATAGTGATAATATTATGGAATTAGTAAAAAAAGAATTGAATATTACTACCCCAACTGCTCCAATGAATGGTACTGCAACCCCAGTTATTCAGCAATCTCCAAAAAAATAAATTTTATATTTAGGATTAAAAAAGCCACTTCATTTGAAGTGGCTTTTTTAATGATTATGAATTGGAGTGTTCACAAAAGCAAAAAAAATATTGATGAATTTGTGCTAACAAAATTCCACAAACATAATAGTCGGTTAAGTAGAATGTTTACGTTCAGAAGTATACTAGCAGGGAATTATTCATTTTTTGCCAATTGAAAAATTATTTAAAATTTAAATAGATAAATTGATATTTGTAGAAATAATTGAGAATGAAAAAAGCATTTTTTATTTTACTATTGACTTTATCTTATTTCTGTTGTTTTTCCCAGACAATTCGAATCGTTGGAAAAAATTATTTGATTGACTCATCAGTTATTTTTCAAAACAAAAATTTGAAGACTTTTTCAGATGATATATCCAGAGCACATTTTGGTTCATTTGAAACAAAAAGAAAAATTCCAAGATACATTTTAAGATTTTTGAAAAAGGTAACAGGAAGTAATTTTAAAATTGCAAATCCCAATCAAAACTGGCAATGGGGTTGTATTAATACTGGGTTACCGAAAAGACAATTACGACAAATATGGAATAGCGATAGTTTATGTATAATAACTTACTTCACAGGAGGTAAAGGAATTGCACATAGGATTTTGATTTTTAAATTTAATGGCAAAAAAATAACCGATTTTTGGTGTGGCTATTTTAATGAAATAAATTCTATTTCAGATGTAGAAAAGTTTCTTATTGATTATTCACTCAATCCTTCGCAAAGATGGGCACTGAAGTGATTTTTTCCGAGGTCAGAGTATCCTAAATCCCCGTAAACGCTAAGCAGTGTTTGTTGTCGCCAAGCTGCCGCAATGCTATTGTGCGTTGGGGCTTCCGCCAAAGGCGCACAGGTGGTACTACTTGATTCAATATCATTCGTATACAAACTTATCAATTTTTACATTGCCGTTTTTATCAGTTGCTTTAATAAAATAAATGTGCTTGATAATGCTGAAACATCAATAGTGTATTGCGATTTTTGTATTGAGTATGGAGAAAATACAGATGCTTCGTTCCTCAGCATGACACAACCCAACATATCCGTAATTTCAATTGTATTAGCTAATAACTGATAACCAGTAACCAATAACTTTCCGCCACAAGTATTCGGATACATCCAATTATTTAAAACATATTAATTCCACCAACATTCAAAAAATCAGCATCTTATTTCTAACTTTGTTTTGAATAATTTTACAAGTGGAATTACAATCATTAAAGCAACGATACGGAATTTTAGGCAACACAGCAGGCATTAATTATGCCTTGCAAATAGCTATACAAGTGGCTTCTACCGATTTATCGGTTTTAATTACTGGCGAAAGTGGCGTAGGTAAAGAAGTGTTTTCAAAAGTAATTCATCAGCAATCATCCCGAAAACATAATCCGTTTATAGCTGTAAACTGCGGCGCAATACCCGAAGGAACAATTGATTCAGAATTATTCGGGCATGAAAAAGGCTCGTTTACGGGTGCACACGAAAGCCGAAAAGGATATTTTGAAACGGTAAATGGAGGCACCATTTTTTTAGATGAAATAGCCGAAATGCCTTTGGGCACACAAGCTCGATTGCTAAGAGTATTAGAAACTGGCGAATTTATAAGAGTAGGTTCATCAAAAGTTTTGAAAACAAATGTTAGAGTAATTGCCGCTACAAATGTTAATCTGAAAGAATCAATAGCTAAAGGAAAATTTCGTGAAGATTTGTACTATAGATTAAACACGGTGCCGATAAAAGTGCCGCCATTACGAGAACGTAAGGAGGATATACTGATTTTGTTTCGAAAATTTTGTTTAGATTTTGCTGATAAATATCGCCGCCAGCCCATTCAATTAGATGAATCGGCAAAACAAATTTTATTAAACTATCCATTTCCAGGCAATATTCGTGAGTTGAAAAATATGGCTGAGCAAGTTTCTGTTTTATCAACCGAAAAAGAAATTAGCGCAGCGCAATTAACCCGATTTATGCCCGATGGTAAAATAGATTCGTTCCCCATGATTATGGGCGATAATGTGCATAATAATTCGTTTGCCAACGAACGTGAAATATTATACAAATTATTGTTTGATATGCGCAAGGATGTGAATGATTTAAAGCAAACAATGGGTACTATTTTACAAGGCAACCCAGTTGAATACAATTATCATACTGAGCAAAATATTTCATCCATATCAAATGATTATGCATTAAACAATAATGCACGAAATGATATGCAGCCGATGGTAAGCATATCGTCAAATCAGCCACAGCCAATTATTCTACAGCATGCACCCGAAGTAGAAGAATCATTAAATATTGCTGAAAAAGAAAAAGAATTGATTATTAAAGCACTAAAAAAATACAAAGGCAGAAGACGAAATGCAGCTATCGAATTAGGTATTTCCGAACGAACATTATACAGAAAAATAACAGAATACGGATTAGATAATTAATTTGAAAAAACACATTTACATATTTTTTATGTTGATGATTGCTTTGCAATCATGCTGCTTTTATTCACTAAAATCGGGGCAATTATCGGCTGATATTAAAACAGCATCGGTACATTATATTGCCAATCAAGCAGCTACTATTAACCCAGCATTAAGTCAGCAATTTACTGAAGCCTTGCGCAATAAATTAATTAAT
Organism: Bacteroidota bacterium; assembly: GCA_041192505.1. GTDB lineage: Bacteria > Bacteroidota > Bacteroidia > Chitinophagales > CAIODY01 > CAIODY01. The sequence continues at coordinate 15,005 of JBEEMV010000189.1, read as the reverse complement.
GAAAGCGGTTTAAAGTTAGTTGATAAAGGCGGCGACTTAGATTTTTCGGGCTATATAGCCGATTACAAAATTATTGCAGTAGGTCGTACGGGCAATCAAGCGGCAGGTAGCCAATTATCTATCACCGTAAAAATTGACTATGTAAATAATAAAAAGGCGAATGAAAAGTGGAGTCAGCAATTTACTAAATCAATAAATTTTGATGCTACACAATCATTTTCGAGTATCGAAAATTCGTTGGTGGCAGAATTGAACAGACAAATTGTAGATGATATTTTTAACAAATCTGTAGTTAACTGGTAAAAAAATATGATAGAAATTCAGCAACATACATTTCAAAAAACATTGCACGATGTTAAACATCTGAATGATTTATCAATTGGCTATTTAGAGCAATTAACCAAACAATATCCGTGGTTTGTATCTGCTCATCAATTATTGGCTAAAAAATATCAATTACTAAATCATCAAAATTTTAATGAACAGCTACAACATGCAGCATTGCTTAGTTATAGCCGAGCCGAATTATTTAATCTTATCGAAACAGATATTACACCAAAGGTAATTGAAATACCAAAAATTGAAATAAAAAAAGAAGAAAAAAGGATAGAATCAAAGTCTGAAATGGTGCAAGAAAAAATAGTTTCAGCACCATTAATTGAAGACAAGAAAATTGAAAAAGTGGTGGTTGGAAAAATTGAATTTGTAGCAGAAAAAGTAGAACCGAAAATTGAAGTAGCAGAAACAATAATTTCTAAGGTTGAAAAAAAATCTGAACCAATTTTTAAAGATGAAGTTATTGAAAAACCAATTTTAATGAAATCTGAAATTGAGAAAAAGAAAATTGAAGCACCGAAACAAATAGTAGAAAAAGAATTTTCAGTAAGCAATAAAATGAAAATGAATAGTAGCAAAGTGGAGGAAACACCAAAATCATTTACATCATGGTTAAAAAAATATAGTAAAGGTTCGAAAGTAGGCGAAGAAAAAATGGTTGAACAAAAACCCGTTGCACCCAAGAAGTCTGATTTTATTTCGAAAATCGAGGATGGATATGATGATAATGATGAAAACGAAGTAGATGATTTAAAGATTAATTTAGCTGAATTATCAAGCTTTAGTATGCAGCAGCACGATGAATTTGTAACCGAAACAATGGCCAAAATATATGTAGAACAAGAAAAGTTCGATAAGGCAATTTCAACCTATGAAAAATTGAGTTTGCTAAAACCCGAAAAAAGTGTTTTCTTTGCGTCCCGAATTGTGGAAATAAATAATAAAATCAAACAACAATAAAATGTTATTATCAGTATTTGTAGTATTAATGATTATTGCCAGTGTGCTTTTAATCCTTATCGTGTTAATTCAAAATCCTAAAGGTGGTGGCTTAAGCAGTACTTTTGGTGGCTTTAATAATCAATTATTAGGCGTACAACGTACCACCGATTTTTTAGAAAAATCAACTTGGGCTTTAGCTGCAATAATTGCTGTAATTGCATTAGGTAGTTTTTTTGTAATGCCAAAAGCAAACAAAAATGGTACACCTAAAGATGAAGTAACGGAAGCTATCAGCAAACAAAAATCAACTGGCGCTCCAATGCCTACTGCTCCTGCTAAATAAATAGCAACAGCGTATTAAAATAATAGAAAAGAGAAAACTAATGTTTGGTTTTCTCTTTTTTTGTTTCGAAAAAATAAATCATAAACATCATCATTCAAAATAAATAAGAATATGTATAACAATGTTCAACATCGCTTACAGCAAGAATTACAAGAAATTAAAGAAAGTGGATTGTTTAAAACCGAAAGAATAATTACATCGCCACAAGGTGCCGAAATTGTGGTAAATGGTAAAACCGTTATTAATTTCTGTGCTAATAATTATTTAGGATTATCATCGCATCCAAAAGTAATTGCGGCGGCTAAAGCTGCCATAGATTCTCATGGATACGGCATGAGCAGCGTAAGATTTATTTGTGGCACACAGGATATTCATAAAACATTAGAACGAAAAATTGCCGAATTTTTAGGCACAGAAGATACCATTTTATATGCTGCTGCATTTGATGCTAATGGCGGCGTATTCGAACCTTTATTTAATGAACAAGATGCTATTATTAGTGATGAATTAAATCATGCATCTATCATTGATGGTGTAAGATTATGTAAGGCACAGCGCTTTAGATATTTGAATAATGATATGGTTGATTTAGAAAAACAATTACAAGCCGCTCAAAATTGTCGTAGCCGAATAATTGTTACAGATGGTGCATTTAGCATGGATGGCTCGGTAGCTAAATTGGATGAAATAGTTGTATTAGCTGAAAAATATGATGCATTGATTATGATAGACGAATGTCATGCATCAGGATTTATGGGCAAAACAGGTAGAGGTACACATGAGTTTCATAATGTGATGGGAAAGATTGATATTATAACAGGAACATTGGGCAAAGCCTTGGGCGGCGCTTTGGGCGGATTTACAAGTGGTAGAAAAGAAATTATTGATATGTTGCGTCAGCGTAGTCGTCCTTATTTATTTAGCAATACATTGTCGCCAGCCATTGTAGGAGCTTCCATTGCTGTATTAGATTTATTAAGTAGCACTACAGAATTGAGAGATAAGTTATGGAGCAACACACAATATTTTCGTGCAAAAATGACGGAAGCAGGCTTTGATATTAAACCAGGGGTTCATCCAATTGTGCCCATCATGTTGTACGAAGCAACGGTGGCACAAGAAATGGCTGCTAAATTATTAGATGAAGGAATCTATGTAATCGGCTTTTTCTATCCAGTAGTAGCAAAAGGTAAAGCTCGTATTCGTGTACAAATGAGTGCTGCGCATGATATGCACCATTTAGATAAAGCCATAGCTGCCTTTACTAAAGTAGCAAAGGAAATGGGTGTGGTGAAATAAGCCAACTAATGATATTTTTTAAAGGCTGTTTTATAAACAGCCTTTTTATTTTAAACAATTCTTAAAATCCATCGTTATTTTCGCATCATGAATTTCTTCCCAAAAAATTATTCTCGTTTAATCACCAAAGAAGTAAAAGTTGGTGATTTAATTATTGGCAATGGTTCGGCAATAAAAGTGCAAACCATGACTACCACTGATTCTATGGACACTGCCGCCACAGTTGCACAAACAATTCGTTGCATAAATGCAGGCGCAGAGCTAGTTCGCATCACTGCACCAAGTATCAACGAAGCAAATAATTTATTGAACATCAAAAATGAATTGCGCCGTCAAGGCTTCAAAACGCCGCTGGTGGCTGATATTCATTTCACACCCAACGCTGCTGAAGTGGCTGCTAGAATTATTGAAAAGGTTCGTGTAAACCCAGGAAATTATGTAGACAAGAAAAAATTTGAACAAATTGAATACACCGATTCGGAATATGTAGAAGAGATTGAACGCATCACCGAACGCTTTACACCGCTTGTAAAAATTTGCAAAGAATTTGGCACAGCGATGCGAATTGGCACTAATCATGGTTCGTTGAGTGATAGAATTATGAGTCGCTATGGCGATACACCAAACGGCATGGTGGAAAGTGCTTTGGAGTTTTTAAGAATTTGTAGAAATGAATCTTACCACAACATTGTGCTATCGATGAAGAGTAGCAATCCGCAAGTGATGGTGCAGGCTTACAGAATGTTAGTAGATAAAATGATGAACGAATTTGGTGAATGTTACCCATTGCATTTGGGCGTTACGGAAGCTGGTGATGGCGAAGATGGAAGAATAAAATCTGCGATTGGAATTGGTACTTTATTAGAAGATGGTATCGGTGATACGATTCGTGTTTCATTAACCGAAGACCCTGAATTTGAAGTGCCAGTTTGTAAAGACATTGTTGAAAAATACAACAGACAAGAGACATTAGATTTGAGATATGAGACTGAAAAACAAAATAGCAATTGTATTTCTCCCTCTCCTACGGTCGAAGATTCCGTATTTATCGGAAAGAGGGTTGGGGTGAGGTCAATTTCTCCATTTGAATATAAAAGAAGAACATCGGTAGAACTCTCAAACATAGGCGGAAAGCATGTTCCGATAGTGGTTGCAGATTTTATGTTGAACTCAACTATTCATCATGAAGATTTGCAAAGCATTGGTTATACTTACAATTCGCTCACAGATAAATGGACAATCGGCGATGCTGCGGCAGATTATATTTATACAGGAAAAAAAATAATTCCGTTTGCATTGCCTGGCACTTTAAAAGTGATTTGCGATTATGAAAGTTGGAAATTGGTGGATGATAAAACGAAGTATTTTCCATTATTGCAAATTGCAGATTGCAATGAACAATTGGCAAATAACAATTTGCAATTAGCAATGATTTCGGTGAATACAAATTCAATTTCAGCAGAAAAGTTTGGCGAACTTTTAAAGTTCGCCAAACTTGAAAATAAAGCTGTGCTTTGTTTGTGGAGTGATAACGAACATGCGATGCCAAATGTTCGTGATTTTATTTTTAACCTCACCCCAACCCTCTTCAAAGGAGAGGGAGCAAGTTCTCCCCTTTTGGGGGAGTTAGAGGGGGCTCCAATTATTTTATGTGTTGAAAGTCATCATAAAACTGTGGATGAACAATTAATTGATTTTGCAAAAAACAGTGGTGCTTTATTGCTAGATGGAATGGGCGATGGAATTTGGTTGATGAACGACCCAAGTAAAATGCAAGATTTAAAAGTGAGCGGCAGAACATATTTGCCTGTAAAAAACAATCATCAATTTTTAAACAACACTTCGTTTTCAATTCTTCAAGCCACACGAACACGGATTTCAAAAACAGAATACATCAGTTGCCCAAGTTGCGGCAGAACGCTTTTTGATTTGCAAGAAACTACTGCAAAAATCAGAGCCGTAACTAATCATTTAAAAGGTGTAAAAATTGCCATTATGGGTTGCATTGTAAACGGGCCTGGTGAAATGGCAGATGCCGATTATGGCTATGTTGGCAGTGGTGCAGGCAAAATTACATTATACAAAAGTAAGGACGTGATTAAGAAAAATATTCCTTCCGAAATTGCTGTAGATGAGTTGATAAATTTGATAAAAGAAAACGGCGATTGGGTGGAGAATTAATTTTGTAAAAGAATTTATGAAAAAAATAATCGTCTTTTTTTTAATGGGAATAATTTTTTTGAGGTGTGAAAGAAATTCTTCTCAAAATAGAAATATACAAATAGATACAATCCGTATAGGTTCTTTGATAAAGGAGCAATTTAAATCGGCAAAAGATTCCGAAAAAATTAATTCATTAGAACTTACTGATTTTTGGAATAAGGCTATAATACCTATTATTGCTGATGATTCGGGTTATGTAGTCGCTCATGTTCGATTTCCTTTAGCAGGCGAATGGATGAAAATGATGAATGTAAATTCAAGCGTAAAGAATGAAGATCAAAAAATATTTTTTAAGAAGCACTACCATTTCCTTTTTAATAAAGAATTTAGAAAAATCCTTTCCGCAGAAGAGTTTAGAGATGCTAACATAAGTTTTGAAAATGGATTCGTTTTTTACAACGTATTTGTAGGAAAAAAAACTAATGATTTTGAAAGTGGAATTATTTTGAAATTCACAAAATTAGGAGATGATTATTTTCTTGTTAGTTTTCTTGGTACAGGCGGAGCATTTTATTAAAAGAAATATTGGTAGAATAGTAAGAAATATTTTATTCGCTAATAAACATGGTTTTGGATTTCAAAAAAGTTGAAATTTAAAATTACTTTTGCACCACAAATGGAAAAAATAATTATCCTCGATTTTGGTTCGCAATACACACAATTAATTGCTCGTAGAATTCGTGAACATAATGTTTACTGCGAAATTGTACCTTACAATTCTTCATTCGATTTATCGGCTGATGTAAAAGGCGTAATCCTTGGTGGAAGCCCATGCAGCGTTAATGATGCCGATGCACCACAAATTAATTTTGAAAAGATTTTAGGAAAAATACCAGTGTTGGGCATTTGTTATGGTGCACAATTGATGGCGAAAATGTTGGGCGGCGAAGTAGCAAAATCAGCATCTCGTGAATATGGCAGAGCACATTTAAGAATTACAGATGAACAAATTCATTTACACGAATTAAACGATAGCCAAGTGTGGATGAGTCATGGCGATTCAATTTTGAAATTGCCCGAAACCTTTGAAATTAAAGGAACTACTGACCATATACCAGTTGCATTTTTTCAAAATAAAAAAGATGCTTATGCCCATCCAGTATGGGGTGTACAATTTCATCCTGAAGTAACACACAGCGAAAAAGGAGCAGCATTTATCGGTCAGTTTTTGTTTGATGTTTGCGCTTGCAAAGGCGATTGGACACCCGATGCTTACATCGAATCAACAGTTGATGCGTTGAAAAAACAAATTGGAAATGATGAAGTGATTTTAGCATTGAGTGGCGGTGTAGATTCAACAGTGGCGGCGGTTTTGCTGCATAAAGCGGTGGGAAAAAATTTGCATTGTGTGTTTGTTGATAATGGATTATTGCGCAAAGGCGAATATGAGCAAGTGCTGAAAACCTATTCCAGCATGGGTTTGAATATTGTTGGTGTAGATGCATCGAAAGATTTTTATGCAAAATTAAATGGCGAAAGCGACCCTGAAAGAAAACGGAAAGCCATAGGCGGAACTTTTATTGATGTGTTTGAACGTGAAGCAAAAAGATTAGCTAACGCAAAATGGTTGGCTCAAGGCACTATTTATCCTGATGTGATTGAAAGTGTAAGTGTACATGGTGGTCCTTCGCAAACCATTAAGTCGCATCACAATGTGGGTGGTTTGCCCGAAAAATTAAACTTAAAAATTGTTGAGCCTTTACGAATGTTGTTTAAAGATGAAGTTCGTAGAGTGGGTCGTTCATTACAAATTGATGAAAATATTTTAGGTCGTCATCCATTTCCAGGGCCTGGTTTGGCAATTAGAATAATTGGAGAAATTACGGAAGAAAAAATAAAAATGTTGCAAGATGCTGATGCGATTTATATCGAAATTTTGAAAGAAAAAAATTGGTACAATAAAATTTGGCAAGCTGGCGCAATTCTTACAAGCGTTCAAACCGTAGGTGTAATGGGCGATGAGCGTACTTACGAATTTGTTTTAGCGCTTAGGGCAGTTACAAGTGTGGATGGAATGACGGCTGATTGGGTGCATTTGCCTTACGAAATTTTAGCAGAAATTAGCAACACAATCATCAATCGTGTAAGAGGAATTAACCGTGTGGTGTACGACATTAGCAGCAAACCGCCAGCAACGATTGAGTGGGAATAAAAAACTAGTTACTTGTTTTAAGTTGCTGGTTTTTGGAAATACAAAATCAAAACAAAATTGAAAAAGGTTTACATTTTATGGGGTCTTATTTTTTGTATGATGGCTTTTGCAGCTTGTCATACAAGTAGCGTAGTTGTTTCAAAAAAGAAACACAAAAAAGGAACGCATGAACCTTGGGGATTAAATACTGAAGTAAAAGCAAAACCTGTTGATACTATTGAATATGCACCAAAGCATATCAAAGAAATTTTATCACACCAAGATTCATTTAAAACTAGAGCAATTTATAAGGTGGCGTTGATTTTACCATTTCAATTAGATTCATTTTATAAAGATAAAAAAACGATAGAATACAATAATATTCCAAAGGGCGTTTATCCTGCTTTAGATTTTTATGAAGGTTGTTTAATTGCTATTGATTCGATGAAAAATACGAAATTGAATATGGAATTAACGGTGGTAGATTATAGTTCAACGCATCAAGATTTTCATAAATTAGCCGCTGAAAAAAAATTAGAATCAATGGATTTATTATTTGGCACTTTAAATAGCAATGATGCTAAAATAGTTGCTGATTATGCATTTCAGCATAAAATAAATTTTGTGTCGCCAATTGCTAATTCATTTTCACCCGAGTATAATCCATATTATATTTCGTTAAATCCTACGGCTAGTAATCAACAATTAAAATTGTTGGATATGGTAGAAGAAAAATATGGACACAACATTAATGCGGTAATTGTTAGACAAGATAATATAGCTGAAAGCAATGTGGCAAGTACAAGTATATCGAGCTTATTAAATAAATTTTCAAACATACATCCTGTTGAATTAGTATTGCCAAATCGTACCTCAACCGATTCGATAAAATACGAATTGGATTCGACAAGAAGAAATGTAGTTTTTGTGGCATCAAATGATTTAGTATTTATCAATGCTGTTGTAAAAAAATTAAATCTCTTTTCAAACTCATATCTTATAACTGTTTTAGGATTACCATCTTGGAGTAATCATGAAAACCTGAAAACAATAATTGGTAAAAAAATGGAAGTATTTATTACTAATTCGTATTGGATAAATAGATCGAATCAGGAGCAGATAAAATTTCATAAAAACTTTACCGATACCTATCATATTAAACCAAGCGAATTGGCTATACGTGGCTATAACACCATGTTGTTATGTAGTGCTGGGCTAACAAAATATGGTGTTCAATTTAATTACTTTATGGGTAATGAAACATATAAAGCAACGTATGGAAATATTCTGCTAAAACCAGTACTTGCAAAGGAAAAAAAACGGGAATGGAACTATATTAAATACTACAATAATCAACAGATTAATATTTATAGTATTAGTTCAAGTGGTTTGAATAAATTGTGAGATTACAATTATTTTAGTTAGATAAATACACTCTTTTTTGCTTTAAAATCAAGCATATTTAATTCAGCATTTACGTTTATAAAATCATGCTGCATATTAGATGCAATAACGATTATTCGATTTAATGCATATTGTTGAATCAGGTTTTTATACCAATCAATTCCCCATTCATCAAGGTTTGATGTGGGTTCATCCAGTAGTACTATTTTTACATCAGCCAATAAAGCCAACGCAATTTTTAAGCGTTGTTTCATGCCTGTACTAAATGATGAAATAGGTTGATGTGCTTGTTGTTGAAGATGTGTGATTTCGATAATGGTAGAAGTATTGATGCCCGATAACCAAGGTTTAAATTTACTTTGAAATTCAATCATTTCGGTTAATGTAAATTCTTCGGGTAATTCAGTAGCTGGCGAACACCATGTAAGATGTTGAAATATTTTGTCTGAATTTATAGAATTGTTATGTGCATCAATCCATTCAATAATACCTTCGGAAGGCGCTTGATAACCCGATAAAATACTCATTAATGTAGTTTTGCCCGAACCATTTGAACCTTTGATGGCAACAATTGATGGGCTTTTAATATCGAGATGTAGCTCACGAAAAATCCAATTATAGTTATATCGTTTGCCGATATTATTCAGCCGAAGATTCATTGCGTTTGCTATATCCTTTTATAATTCCACGAACACTATTTCTAATAAAATCAACTATTTCATCACGTTCGGATGAAAAAGGTAATTCACGTTCAACCATTGCTACAGCTTTGCTTACGCTTAAACCTTTAATAAAAATATATCTATAAATATCTTGAATACGATTTATTTGGTCTTCAGTATAATCTCTTCTTCTTAAACCTACTGAATTAATACCTACATACGATAATGGTTCACGGGCAGCTTTTACAAACGGTGGTACATCTTTACGAACCAATGAACCACCTGATATAAAAGCATGTTTACCAATTTTTACAAATTGATGAACAGCCGTCATACCGCCAAGTATTACCCAATCATCCACTTCAATATGCCCAGCTAAGTTTACGTTATTTGCTAAAATGCAATTATCGCCTACAAAACAATCGTGTGCTATATGTACGTATGCCATCAACAAACAATTATTTCCTACCACAGTTTTACCAGCTGCTTTTGTTCCTCTATTTATAGTTACACATTCTCTGATAGTAGTATTATCGCCAATAATTGCCAATGTATCTTCGCCTTCAAATTTTAAATCTTGTGGCACTGCTGATATTACTGCGCCCGGAAAAATGCGACAGTTTTTGCCAATTCTAGCACCTTCCATTATTGTTACATTTGATTCAATAATCGTTCCTTCGCCAATAATTACATTTTTTGCAATAGTTACAAATGGCTCTATTACTACATTTTTTGCAATGTTTGCTTGCGGATGTATGTATGAAAATGGTTGATTCATTCGGAATATTTATGATTGTTGAATGATGATTTTTTGAATTTTAAAAAATGATTTTTGATTTAGAGTAAAATGAATTTCAAAAGTTTAATCATTCATCATAAATCTAAAATTATAATTTTAAATAACTTCTTCTTTTTTTACAATTTTAGCTATCAATTCGGCTTCGGTTACAATTTTATTGCCTACGTAAGCTGTTCCTTTCATTTCGCAAATGCCTCTACGTATAGGGCTTAATAACTCTAATTTCAAAATTAAAGTATCACCCGGAACTACTCTATTTTTAAATCTACATTTATCAATTTTCACAAAATAGGTATCATAATTTTGAGGATCTGGTACAGTACCTAATGCTAAAATTCCACCAGTTTGTGCCATGGCTTCAATCTGCAAAACACCTGGCATTACTGGATTTCCGGGAAAATGCCCTTGGAAAAATTGTTCGTTGAATGTTACATTTTTTATTCCTACTACATGCGTATCGCTCATTTCTATTATTTTATCAACTAATAAAAATGGGTATTTATGTGGCAATGATTTTTCTATCTGACGGATATCAAAAATCGGCTTTTCGTTTGGGTCGTAATTAGGAACTATGTTTCTGGTTTTCGCCGATTTAATATAGGCTTTAATTTTTTTAGCAAATTCTACATTGCTGGCATGACCTGGGCGGCTGGCAAATATTTTTCCTTTTATGGGTGTACCTATCAAAGCCAAATCGCCTACTACGTCTAATAATTTATGACGAGCTGGTTCATTTTGATATCGCAAATCAACATTATTTAAAATGCCTTCTTGTTGTACACTTACTTTTTCTCTATTAAATAATTTTGCTAATTTATTTAGTTCTTCATCACTTACCTTTTTATCAACCACTACAATGGCATTACTTAAATCGCCACCTTTAATTAAATTGTTATCAACCAAATGTTCTAATTCATGCAAAAAGCAAAATGTTCTTGATGCGGCAAAATCAGATTTGAATTCAGAAATATTATGCAATGTAGCATGTTGTGTACCTAACACTGGCGAATTGTAATCAACCATTACACTGATTTGATAATCCTCGGCAGGTACAGCCGTCATTTCTACTTTTTTTACTGAATCTGTATATTGTATAGTAGTGTTAAGCTGAAAATATTCTCTTACTGCATTTTGTTCTTCAACTCCCACTTTTTCAATCGCATCAATAAAGGGTTGCGATGAACCATCAAGAATAGGAACTTCCATTCCATCTAACTCAATTAAAACATTGTCTAACTCCATTCCCACTAATGCAGCTAATGAATGTTCAACAGTTGCTACTCTAGCGCCATTTTGTTCTAATGTTGTACCCCTTGATACATCTACTACTAAATCAGCATCGGCATTAATAATCGGCATCCCGGGTAAATCGATTCTTTGAAATTTAAAACCATGATTTACTGGGGCAGGTTTAAATGTTAATGTTACTTGCTTCCCTGTGTGAAGACCAACTCCTGAAACTGTTACAGGGGCCTTCAATGTTTTTTGCATGTCGCTCATTTGTATATGTATATATCTATGTAAATAAAAAACTTAAAATAAAAAGTCCGCAAAAATATATCTTTTAGCTGTTAATTTTTCATAAATGTTTTCAAGAATAATAATGACAAATGATCTTATTAATTTAAAAAATGAATAAATTTCAAACACTACCTATTTCATTTAAAAATTAATGATGTGTTTCTTATCTTCGCAACTTTAAATTATAGAACACAGATAATACCGATTCAAAAGATAAAAACAGATTAAATCAGTTCAAATCCATTCAATCAGTGTTATCCGTGTTCCAGCAATCTTCAAATCTTCAAATCGTCAATCAAAAAATCTAAAATAAATTATGGCTTACGACATCGAAATGATTAAAAAAGTTTACGCAGAAATGCCTGCTAAAATTGAAGCAGCACGTAAATTGGTGGGCAAACCGCTTACCCTTTCTGAAAAAATATTGTACTCACATTTGCATGCAGCCCAGCAGCCTGCGGTGTTTGAACGCTTAAATAGTTATGTAGATTTTACGCCTGATAGAGTGGCGATGCAAGATGCAACGGCACAAATGGCGTTGTTGCAATTTATGACTTGTGGTCGTAAAACCGTTGCTGTGCCTTCATCTGTGCATTGCGACCATTTGATTATGGCGAAAGACGGAGCAAAAACTGATTTAGATTTTGCCAATGCCGAGAGCAAAGAAGTGTTCGATTTTTTGGCTTCGGTTTCAAATAAATATGGCATCGGTTTTTGGAAACCTGGTGCAGGAATTATTCATCAAATTGTTTTAGAAAATTATGCTTTCCCTGGTGGAATGATGATTGGCACTGATTCACACACCGTGAATGCAGGTGGTTTGGGAATGGTTGCCATTGGTGTTGGTGGTGCTGATGCAGTGGATGTAATGGCTGGCTTGGCTTGGGAATTAAAATTTCCAAAATTGATTGGAATAAAATTAACAGGAAAATTAAACGGTTGGACATCGGCAAAAGATGTGATTTTAAAAGTTGCAGGAATTTTAACCGTGAAAGGTGGAACAGGTGCAATTGTAGAATATTTTGGCGAAGGTGCTACCAGCATGAGTTGCACAGGCAAAGGAACTATTTGCAACATGGGTGCAGAAATTGGTGCAACCACTTCAACGTTCGGTTATGATGAAAGCATGAGTCGTTATTTGGCCGCCACAGGTCGTGCTGATGTAGCTGCTTTGGCTGATGCAATTAAAGAACATTTAACTGGTGATGCTGAATGTTATGCTAACCCTGCCAACTATTTTGATGAAGTAATTGAAATTAATTTGAGTGAACTGGAACCACATATCAACGGGCCTTTCACACCCGATTTGGCTACTCCGATTTCTAAAATGAAAGAAGCAATGGTGGCGAATAATTGGCCATCGAAAATTGAAGTTGGTTTGATTGGCAGTTGTACAAATTCTAGTTACGAAGATATTTCGAGAGCAGTGAGTTTGGCAAAACAAGTAACGGCTAAAAATTTAGTGGCGAAGGCTGAATTCGGCATCAATCCTGGTTCAGAGCAGATTCGTTTCACGATTGAACGTGATGGATTTATTGATGTGTTTAATAAAATTGGTGCTAAAGTTTTTGCAAATGCTTGTGGGCCTTGTATCGGAATGTGGAGCAGAGTGGGTGCAGAAAAGAAAGAAAAAAACTCAATCATTCATTCGTTCAATCGAAATTTTGCATCACGACAAGACGGTAATCCGAATACTTATGCATTTGTGGCATCGCCCGAAATTACTACCGCTATTGCCATTGCAGGCGATTTAGGGTTTAACCCGATGACTGATTTTTTAACCAATGAAAAAGGCGAACAAGTAAAATTGGATGCACCGTATGGCGATGAATTGCCAACAAAAGGTTTTGCGGTGGAAGATGCTGGCTTCATGGCTCCGTTGGCCGATGGCAGCGGCGTTCAAGTGAGTGTAGCACCCGATTCAAAGCGTTTGCAATTGTTGAGTCCGTTTTCGGCTTGGGAAGGAAAAGATTTATTGAGCTTAAATTTATTGATTAAAGCAAAAGGAAAATGTACCACCGACCATATTTCAATGGCTGGGCCGTGGTTAAAATTCCGTGGACATTTAGATAACATCAGCAACAATATGTTGATTGGTGCACAGAATTTTTTCAACGAAAAAATCAATTCGGTAAAAAATCAACTCACTGGCGAATACGCTGCTGTGCCTGATGTACAACGTGCTTACAAAGAGGCTAGCATTGGTTCAATAGTAGTAGGCGATGAAAATTATGGCGAAGGAAGCAGCCGTGAACATGCTGCCATGGAGCCTCGTCATTTGGGTGTTCGTGCAATTTTGGTAAAATCATTTGCTCGTATTCACGAAACTAATTTGAAGAAACAAGGCATGTTGGGTTTAACATTTGCCAACAAAGAAGACTACAACAAAATCATGGAAGATGATAAAATTGATATTGTAGGCTTAACCACTTTTGCACCCAACGTACCATTAACAGTGGTGTTACATCACAAAGATGGCAGCACCGAAAACATTAGTGTTAATCATACTTACAACGAATCGCAAATTGGTTGGTTTAAAGAAGGTGGTGCGTTGAATGTGATTAGGAGAGAGTTTAATGCGTAAAAAAAATATTTGTTTATGCCTACTATCTTCTTTAAATTTGGTTTTCGATTTTATTTTGTAAGTTTTGATTGCAGCGAACCACCGCATATTCATGTTGGAAATGATGCAGATAAAATTTGTAAATTTTGGTTAAGAGAGAAAGTGGCTGTATTAGCTGATAATAGTGGATTTACGAAACATGAACTTAAAAAAATTGAGAAAGAAGTGAACAATAATTTTGAATTACTAATCAATAAATTCAATGAATACTGTAAAGGATATAAAAAGTAAAAACACATTAAGTTGGGTAAGCGATTTAAAGCTAAGTGACTTACCTAAAATATTAGATGTTGCTTTCATCAAAGATGAAATGGCTTTCGTATTAAATGATGGCAGAATAATTTACGTTCCATTGAAATGGAGCAGAAAGCTAAACAAAGCCACCCACAAGCAACGTAGCAATTTTAAAAACAATGGAGCACATATTTTTTGGGATGATGTGGATGAAATAATTGGGGTGAAAAATATTTTGTTTGGGAAGCAATTATTCTTGTGACATAAATCTTTACACTTCTATGTATGAATTCTAAATACGAAATTATTATTTTTTGGAGCAAAGAAGATAACGCTTTTATAGCCGAAGTGCCTGAATTAGCTAGCTGTATGGCTGATGGAAATTCTTATACCGAAGCATTAAACAATGCTGAAATAATTATTGATGAATGGTTAGAAGTGGCAAGAAGTACAGGTAAAAATATTCCCGAGCCAAAAGGAAAGTTAGT
>JBEEMV010000188.1:0-7610 GCA_041192505.1 Bacteroidota bacterium | reverse complement strand
ATGCTCAATTCTTTGTTCTCTAATTCAGTTTGTTTGGCTTCTAATTCTTGTTGTTTTTTTTGCAATTCTTCATTCAATTGCTGATTGCGATTAGATGAATTTTCTAACAATTCTTTCTTTTGTTTCATCAATAAATCATTAGCCGATTGTAATTCAGCATTCAATTTATTTTGTTTTTCTAATGCTTCATGTGTAGTAGTAGAATCGGTTGTTAAGGCTGTAATATGCTGGTTGGCTTCTTCTACAAACGCTTGTAATTTGTTGCGTTCTTTATAATTTAATTTCAATGCAGCAGCAATCGAATCCGTTTTCGATTTGCAATTATTTAAATCGGTAGTATATATTTTTTGCGTTACACAACTGCTAATAGCAACACATACAACAAGAATAAAAATTAATTGGTATTTCATTTTTGAAAAATCATTTTTTCAAAAATAAATAATTAAGAAAGGAATACTTTGATTGATAATTTATTTTCTACACAACTGCTTGCAGAATTGTATTAAATAATTTATTCTAATTAGTTTTTTAAACCTGCCAAACTTTTTTTAATTGTAGAATTTAGGTTAATTTCTATTTAGCGTTATTTATTATTTTATTACCATCTAATTGATTTGTAGCAGGATGAATTCTCACCATTAAAAATTGTAAGCTCATAAAAATTACAAACAAGCAAGTTGTAATAATGGTGTTCAGTTTTGCTTCAGTTTTTTTTATACCATTAAAAAAATAAAGTGGTATAAAAACAAAAAATGAAAACCCAATTGTGAGCAACCAAAATGTGCCGGGCTTAGCAATTTGCCAATGCATTACCGAACCCAAAATAGCTATTGAATATAATATTCCAACTACAATTGCACTGGCTAATACTAATTTTTCTTGTACATTTTTAAGTTCCTTATTTTTAAGAATAAAGAGTAATGGCAAAAACAAAAGACTTGTTAATCCAATGGCAATTACAAAGAAAAAACTTGCACCAGGCCATTGCATAATTTTAAATACAGAGCCTAATACAAAAGAACTTGCAGTTGCAATACCGCTTAAAATCAATACTTTTTTCATAAAATAAAAATTTTTAAAAGTTAATAAATAATTAGTTTCCTGTTCTATTTCAAACAATTCATTGGTATAAAATTTTTGAATTGTGGCGGAATAAAAAAATTCAAAATCATCGCCTTCGTTCATTTCATTTTCAATTGTACAACAAATATGGTCGAGCAAATTTTGCTGTAAACTTTCTATCCGAATGCCACGTTTTTTAATGTCATCCAAAATAAAATCAATTTGTTTATCTGTAAGTTGATACATTAGGCGGTTTGCAATTTGATATCTAAAATAATTTTCATGGTATCCATAAATGCCAACAATTCATTTACTTTTTCTTTGGTTTTCGATTTGCCAGTTGGCGTAAGTTTGTAATGCTTTCTAACTCGTTTGCCAATATATTCTAATTCAGTAATTACCAATCCATCGGCTTCTAAAGCATGAAGTGTAGGATACAAAGCCCCTTCGGTAATTTGAATTCTATCGCCCGTTATTTCTTTTACTTTTTGTGTAATTTCATACCCATACATTTTTTTGTTATCGGCTAAAAGCTTTAACACCATGGTTTTTAAAGTGCCTTTTATTAATTCGGAAGAGAAAATCATTTTTAAATATTTTTTTTGATGTTGCAAACATACATTAGTTTCTTATGTATTGTAGATTTATGCATTTAAAAGTTATGCACACTATTATTTTGCAGCAACAATAGTGCTTGTTGATATTGAATTAAATTGATCGGTAAGAAAAAATAAGAGAATGCTTATAACAATTTTAATCGTTCAAGTTGGCCGTTTGTAAAAGTTTAGCAAAATTAATGATGCAGATTTTTTTGCCCACTAATTCAATAATTTTATCGTGCTTAAATTCGGAAAGTAAACGAATAGCTGTTTCGGTGGCTGTACCTACAAGATTTGCCATTTCTTCTCTTGTAAGAATTACGCTTATAGTTTGATTATCTGCTTCAAATCCATAAGTTTCTTTCATGAAAAGTATAGCTTCTGCCATTCTTTCTCTTACAGGTTTTTGAGCCATGTGGGTAATATTTTCTTCCGCTTTTTTTAAATCGTTGCCTAACAATTTCATCATTTCCAAACTCAAATTGGCATCCGTTTTTAAAATGCTAAGAAATTTTTGTTTAGGTATACAACATACGGCACAGTCTTCTAAAGCTATTGCCGTTGCATTATATCTATCGCCCGACAATAAAGCTCTATAGCCCATTATATCGCCTGGTTTTATTAATCTTAAAATTTGTTCTTTGCCATCTTCACCAATTTTTACGAGTTTAACTTTCCCGGTATTTACACAATACAAACCTTGTGGTTTATTGCCTTCTGAAAAAATGATTTGCCCTTTTTTGAAATTGATACCTTCTTTTCCTTCTTCAATTTCCAGTAAATTATCATGTTCTAATTTGCAAAAAACAGAAATATTTCCATGCGTACATTGTTCGCATTTTGGTAAATTATCAGTAAGGAGTTGTGTAGTCATTATCTGTTTTAATTTTATTGTGTAATAAAAATTAATCGTTCATCGCTTTTACAAAATTTCGCCATTTTTCAATTACATTTTTCATGTCATCGGGCATAGGTACTTCGTGATAAATTTCTTTTTGTGTAGTAGGATGAATAAAGCCAAGCGACTGCGCATGCAATGCCTGACGGGGACACATGGCAAAACAATTTTCTACAAACTGTTTGTATTTTGCATAAATTGTTCCTTTCATTATTTTGTTACCACCATAGGTTTCATCGCTAAAAATAGGATGCCCGATGTTGCTCATGTGCACTCTTATTTGATGCGTTCTGCCAGTTTCTAATTGGCATTCAATTAATGATACATAGCCCATTCGTTCAATCACTTTATAATGCGTTACAGCATGTTTGCCTTCTTCGGGGTTATCAGTTACATAAAATTTTTGGCGGTCGTTTGGGTTTCTACCAATATTACCTGTAATCGTTCCTTCATCGGCTTTTGGTTCACCCCAAATTAGTGCTAAGTATTTTCGTTGAATGGAGTGATAAAAAAATTGCTTACCTAAAAATTCTAATGCAGTTTGATTTTTGGCAACCACTAAAATGCCCGATGTATTTTTATCAATTCGATGTACTAAATATGGACGAACTTCTTGTGTAAAACTTTCGGGCGAACGCTTTTCTATTATTTCTACTGCTAATTGTTTGCTATCTGATTGTTGTAAAAAATGATACAATAAGCCATTTACTAAAGTGCCTGTATAATTGCCAACGCCAGGATGTACAACCATTCCAGCTGGTTTATTTACCAATGCAATTTCAGCATCTTCATATACAATATTCAATGGAATATTTTCAGCAACTAAAAAATGATTAACGGGTTCTTCGGCTAAAACAATGGAAATAATGTCGCCTGGTTTTATTCTATAATTGCATTTTACTACTTTTTTATTTACCAATACATTGCCAGCATCAATGCCAATTTGAATTTTATTTCGGCTTACATTTTCTAATCTATTTAATAAAAATTTATCCACTCGAATATAGTCTTGCCCTTTATCTACCTGTATTACACGATGCACATACAAGGCTTCACTTTCTTGTTGTGGCTCATTTTCGGTAGGCAGATTTGAGTTGATATGGTCAGGAATTTTTTTTGTCATAGCATTATTAATTAATCATTTGCTTTTCAATAGTGGCTTCAAAAATATTTTCGAAATGAAATAATAATTTTTCTTTCACTTCATCCATATCCACTTCTCTATTCAATTCTTTTTGTAATGAAGTTACACCTTTATTAGTGATGCCACATGGCACTATTAAATCGAAATAACTTAAATCAGTATTGATGTTAAATGCCCAACCATGCATGGTTACCCATCGGCTACAACGTACACCCATAGCACAAATTTTACGTGCATTCGGTTTACCCACATCTAACCAAACACCAGTTTCGCCAGGGCTTCTATCGCCAATTAAATTATATTCGGCTAATGTTTTAATAATTACTTCTTCTAAAAAACGCATGTATTTTCCAATATCAGTAAAGTAATTTTCTAAATCTAAAATGGGATAACCTACAATTTGTTGAGGGCCATGAAAAGTAATATCGCCACCACGGTTGGTTTGAAAAAATGAAATTCGTTTTTCGTTTAATACTTCGGTACTTGCCAACAAATGATTCATCTTGCCACTTTTTCCTAAAGTAAAAACGGGTGAATGTTCGCAAAACAAAAGATAATTATTGGTGATTTTTCGTTCAGAAATTGAGTTTAGCTCAGCATCTCTATTCTGAGTTTTTAGGCTGATAATTTCTTGAAATAATTTTTCTTGATAATCCCAAGCTGTACGATAATCAATCAATCCTAAATCTTGATAAACAATATTTTTATTTTGTACTGAATTCATAAGGTGTAAAATTATAAATTAAAAAGCAATACTGATAGAATTGTGCAATTGGCAAATGCTTGCATAGCAATCAATACAATTTTCGAAGAAATAAATCGAGTATAATTCAACCCTTTAAATGCGGTAAAATGGAATGAAGTTTACATTATCTTATCACTGCAAACCTTCCTCTTCTCTCTTTTCCTGTATCGTTATTTTTTACAGAAAATAAATACAAGCCTTGTGTTAATGCTTGTTTCGAGTTTGATAAAATATCAAAAGCATGTTCGCCGCCAGGCAAAATTCTTTGCTTTTCATCGCCACCTAAATTTTTAAACCAATCAATATCGCTGCCTGTATAGGTTTCAGCACTGTGATTAAAATTAGCAACTATTTCGCCACTTAATGAATAAATGGTTACATCGCAATGCGATGGCAAATTATAAAAATATAATTTATGCGAACGGGCTGTGCTGCCATCCCAAGCTGCATCAATAGTGTATGGATTTGGATAAACACCTATTTCGGCTTCATCTGTATTATCGGCTGGCGTACCACTCCATACATTATAAGTATTTGAAATTAACGATGATTCTAAAGGATCTAAACCCAAAGATTTATCGCCTTTATCATAAGCTGTTACAATTATTTTATATTTCCATCCGTTCAATAATCCACCTAATTTATAATGATACCAATAAGGCGTTGTATCTCCATCAAAATATTTTGCGGCATTTAATTTAATGGCTTCTAATCCATTATTAAAGCCAATGCTATCGCCTTTTAAATCCCATGTGGCAATGGGTTTCACTTCACTTCCTTCAGTTAAATTTTTATCCGATGAAATTATATTTCGGTAAATATTGTATCCTTCAAAATCTTTCTTTTTGCTGATAGGGTCAATTGTTCTTTCTGCATTTTCATCCCAATAAATATCCATTTCATTATTGCCTGGTACTATTTTTACAATTGGATTATTGGGTGGCGATGGCAATAAATATCTATCTAATTTATTGTTACCATTCAAATCTTCGGCAGCATCTAAAATGCCATTATTATTAATGTCTTCGCCTTTATAAGTTCGTTGAACCCATTTAATATGGTCAATCAATTCAGTTCTATTTGCATAATCATCTACACAATTTGGCGTTGATGGTCCGCCTTGTTTTGCACAAACAAAACCCACTGTAAAATTCACAGTTTCATTAGGCTTAATGCTTACAAATGGTCCTACGCTTAATAACTCTGTTCTGTTATCGGGTGAGTTAAAAAAAATATTTGTATTGGGTGCATTTACACCAAATTTCATTCTATCATATCTTGTTACATCGCCGCTTGGGTAGCCACTTACATAAGGTGGAATAGTACCTGCATCTTTGTATCGCCAAAAATTAATATTCACTTGCGGTGCTGTAAATCCAGCTGCTACAACTGCTGCCGAATTATCAGGATGAAAAAATAAATTATTCCATTCGGCTCCTAAAAAAACCATTGAGCCATAAGAATTTGTATAACCTAAATCGCCATTATAATCATAAGCATAAACCGATTTTAAAGTATCTAACCAACCTGCTGCACCTTTGTTGAAAAATGCTGTACCACTGGCTGTTGTTACATTTATATTTCTTACAATTAAATCGCTCCAAATACCTGTATATACTGAATCCCAAGTAGATGTTGAATGATTAGTAATAGTATAATTTAAGATAACAAAATAATCGGCGTAGCCATAATTCCATGCATACGATTCTAAATGTACATCGGCATTTAGGGGTAATGTATGTCCCGAAATTTGAGTTTGCGAACCTGGTACAATGGTATTTTTATCTGTAAAATCCATTACAAAATCTTGATGTGAAATAGAAGAAGACGAATAATAAGTATTGGATGAAAGTGATGAACGTTGCAAAATAGTAGCGCCCGAATTAGCAGTAAACTCAAAGCCCGAAGCACCCGTAGTATAACCGCTTGCCGCATCTACCGAGCCTGTTGATACAGCCGTTTGTCCATTCACTTTTGCACCAATCCACAATCCTGCTTCAAATAAATGTTCTTTGCCCGATGTTTTTGGATATTGCATAGATGGCTTATTAGCTGATGCACTTGCCATAGATGGATCGCCGATTGTACCAGCATTGGTAAGCGATAATTGAATATTGCCAGCATCCGTAACCACACGTTGAAAGCTGCTTTGAGCATTTAGTTTGCTGCCAAATGCAATAATTATTAGTATCGAAAAACAGATTGATTTCATTTTAAAATTTTAATAAACGAAGAAACAAAAAAAAATGAAATGGAACTAAAAACAAGGGTTATAATATTATGAAAAAAGGCAGTAACTTTAGTTATTCGTTACTGGTCATCAGCCCCAAACGTTCGGGATATTAAACGAAGCATCTGTATTATATCCATACACAATAACTTAAATTGCAATACAAATTTGTTTTTAATAAATTTTACTTTTCAACCGAACTATATTTACACTCATCTTTTTCAATTACTTTAGCAGTATATTTAATGCCAACATGCGTAACGAGAATTTGAATAACGATAAAGAAAATCTTACCCCAACCGATAAGGAAATTGAAAAAGTTTTGCGTCCGCAGGGCTTCGATGAATTTTCGGGGCAAGATAAAATTGTTGAAAATTTAGTAATATTTATTCAAGCTGCAAAGCAACGTGGCGAAGCATTAGACCATGTTTTATTACACGGTCCGCCAGGATTGGGCAAAACAACTTTAAGCCATATTATTGCCAATGAATTAGGCGTAAGCATGAGAGTTACAAGCGGTCCAGTGATTGAAAAAGCTGGTGATTTAGCAGGCTTGCTTACCAATCTTCAACCTAATGATGTATTATTTATTGATGAAATACATCGTATGAATACTACTGTTGAAGAGTATTTATACAGTGCCATGGAAGATTTTAAAATTGATATTATGATTGAAAGTGGGCCTAATGCCCGTTCGGTACAAATAGCATTAAATCCATTTACATTAGTTGGCGCTACTACCCGAAGTGGTTTATTAAGCTCTCCTTTACGAAGTCGCTTTGGAATTACATCTCGAGTTGATTATTATTCAAAAGAAGTATTGCAAGGCATAATAAAACGTTCGGCTGGAATTTTAAAAACTGATATTGACGAAAATGGTGCATTTGAAATAGCTCGTAGAAGCCGTGGTACGCCTCGTATTGCCAATGCAT
>JBEEMV010000187.1:0-9361 GCA_041192505.1 Bacteroidota bacterium | reverse complement strand
TTAATATTGAACATCAATCGCCGCAAATGTTATTAATAAAAGATGGTATATGCATTTTCACTTCTACTCATAATGAAATTAATCCTATAGATTTAACACCATTAATATAAAAGATATTTACTTTCTTATTTTCGATTTCATATCAAATAAAAAAAGCGAAGCACCATTAATTTGATGCTTCGCTTTTTTATTGTAGTTCGCTTGCGAACCTATTGTTATCTTGTAATTTGTATTCCTATAAAAGCTATGTTGCTATGTGGTTAAAAATGTATTGGCTGTTTTGTATTTACCAGTTGCAAGAAACCAGTAACTAAAAACTATTTCTTCTCAATCATTTCTTTTGCTCCTTTTTTGCAGCAATCATGCATTCTTGCAGTACGTGTGCTATCAGCCATCATGTGCATTTTAGTCATACATTCTTCTTTTGTTTTGCAACCCATTTTAGCCATACAAGCCGAATCACATTCCATTGCTTCACCACATTTACTTTCACATGATTTATCACAATTTCCACCGCAATCACCTTTACATTCGGTTGCTTCCATTCCTTCGCAAGTACTACCACATTCCATTTTACCGCCGTGAATTTTTTCCATCATCATTTCGGTTTTATGAATTCTGTCATTTTCAATTTTATCATGAAACATGTGTGATAAAGTTGGCGCAATTACCAATGCTACAATACTCATTAATTTAATTAAGATATTCATTGAAGGACCACTTGTATCTTTAAATGGATCACCCACTGTATCGCCTGTAACCGAAGCTGTATGTGGAGCTGATTTTTTGTAGAACATTTCACCATTAATATTTACGCCTTTTTCAAAAGATTTTTTGGCATTATCCCAAGCACCACCTGCATTGTTTTGAAACATACCCATCAACACACCACAAACCGTAGCACCTGCTAAAAAACCACCTAATACTTCTGGTCCAAAAGCAAAACCAATTATCAACGGCATTGATAAAGCAATAGCGCCAGGTATCATCATTTCACGAAGTGAAGCTTTGGTTGAAATAGCTACGCATTTATCATATTCGGGTTTGCCTGTTCCTTCCATAATGCCCGGTATTTCACGGAATTGGCGGCGAACTTCTTCTACCATCGCCATGGCTGCACGACCTACAGCTGCAATTGCAAACGAACTGAATAAGAATGGTATCATACCACCTACAAATAACCCTGCTAATACATCGGCTTTATAAATATCAATACCGTCAATGCCAGCAATACCAACAAATGCTGCAAACAATGCCAACGCTGTTAAAGCAGCAGAAGCAATTGCAAAGCCTTTACCCGAAGCTGCTGTAGTATTTCCTACTGCATCTAAAATATCTGTTTTTTCACGAACATCAGCAGGCAATTCGCTCATTTCAGCAATACCACCAGCGTTATCAGCAATTGGTCCAAAAGCATCAATCGCTAATTGCATAGCTGTTGTAGCCATCATACCAGCAGCGGCAATAGCCACACCATATAAACCAGCGCATAAGTAAGAACCGAAAATACCAGCAGCCAACACGATGATTGGCATTGCAGTAGATTCCATACCTACTGATAAACCACCAATAATATTGGTAGCCGAACCTGTTGATGATTGACGAATGATGCTTAACACTGGGCGTTTGCCCATAGCTGTATAATATTCCGTGATGATACTCATTAAAGTACCAACGCCTAAACCAACCATAATGGCTGCAAATACTCTGTTAGGCGTAAAAATAAATCCTCTTAATTCCATTGAAGAAGGCAACATCCAATGAACGATGAAATAAGAAACAACGGCTGTAATAGCCATCGAACCCCAGTTGCCATAATTTAAAGCCATTTGTACTTTTGCAGGTGTAGCTTTTCCATCATCGCTTACTCTTACAAATAAAGTTCCTATCATCGAAAAAATAATACCTAAACCTGCAATTAACATCGGCAATAATATTGGAGCCATACCGCCAAAATTATCATTCGAAATTGTTTCTCTTCCTAAAACCATAGTTGCTAAAACTGTAGCTACATAACTACCAAATAAATCAGCACCCATACCTGCCACATCACCTACGTTATCACCTACGTTATCAGCAATAGTTGCAGGATTACGAGGATCATCTTCTGGAATACCAGCTTCTACTTTACCTACTAAATCAGCTCCAACATCGGCAGCTTTTGTATAAATACCACCACCTACACGAGCAAATAATGCAATTGATTCAGCACCTAAACTGAAGCCAGTTAAAACTTCAATAGTGCGTTTCATTTCATCAGAATCTACTGCTGCACCTGGTGCAAAGAAATGTTTTAATACTACAAACAAACCACCTAAACCTAATACCGCTAAACCTGCCACACCCATGCCCATCACACTGCCACCACCAAATGATACAGCTAATGCTTTTGATAAACTAGTACGGGCAGCTTGTGCTGTACGAACGTTGGCTTTGGTTGCTATTTTCATACCGATGAAACCAGCGCAAGCACTAAATACTGCACCAATTACAAACGCTACAGCAATTACCCAACTACTGCCTGCATCACTATAACCCATTATGGCTAAAAGGATAGCAGCGATTACTACGAAGTAACCCAACACTTTGTATTCAGCTTTTAAAAACGCCATTGCACCTTCGGCAATGTAGTTACTGATTTCTTTCATGCGGTCGTTGCCTGCATCTTGTTTAGTTACCCAGCTACTTTTAATAGCAGTGTAGATTAATGCGATAATACCAAATACAGGAATTAGATACGGTAAATAATGATTCATTTCTTTTTTTAGATTGTTATTTAATTTATTTTGGGAGGGCAAATGTAAGAAATGATTTGCAAATATTAAATGATGTGCAATTTTTTGAATTAGAAATTATTTAAATAGTGTTTATTCAAGCTGAAAGTTAATTTTTTTAAAATTTTTAAAATAAAAAGGGTATTTATTTGTAAAAATGAAGTAATTTTGTATCAATATTTAAAATAAAAGGTATTAAATCTAATTAGTTTTTATAATTAATAACTCAAAAATAATAATTTACTTATGAGCAATCTTCGTTTTCATGCTATCAAAAACATTAATCAACCCGTTGATGTAAATCCTGATTTAGGAAATCGTGTATCTGATTATTATGGTGAGAATGTGTTTACCGATGCAGCTATGCGTCAGCACTTGCCAAATGATGTGTACAAAAGTGTAAAAAATGCCATTTACAATGGTTTAAAATTAGACCGAAAAATTGCCGATGAAGTATCAAACGGTATGAAAGCTTGGGCAATCAGCAAAGGTGTAACACACTACACACATTGGTTTCAACCTCTAACTGGTACCACGGCTGAAAAGCACGATGCATTTTTCAAACCAACTTCAACAGGCGAAGGCATTGAAGCTTTTGATGGCGATGCATTAATTCAACAAGAACCTGATGCGTCTTCTTTCCCTAATGGTGGCATTCGTAGCACTTTCGAAGCTCGTGGTTATACAGCTTGGGATCCATCATCACCAGCATTTATTATGGAAGTGAATAATGGTAAAACATTGTGCATTCCAACAATCTTCGTTTCGTACAGCGGCGAAGCGTTGGATTATAAAGCACCGCTTTTAAAATCATTACATTTATTAGAAACAGCAGCATTGCCTGTAGTTAATTATTTTGATAAAGCTTGTCAAAAAGTTTACGCAACTTTAGGTTGGGAACAAGAATATTTTTTGATTGATGAAGAATTATTTTTAGCTCGACCTGATTTGATGATGACTGGCAGAACTGTATTTGGTCATGCACCTGCAAAAGGACAACAATTAGAAGACCATTATTTTGGAACAATTCCTGAACGTGCATTTGGTTACATGATGGACTTTGAAAAAGAATGTTTCAAATTAGGCATTCCATTAAAAACTCGTCATAATGAAGTAGCACCTGCACAGTTTGAAGTTGCACCAGTATTTGAAGAAGTGAATATTGCAGTTGACCACAATCAATTGTTGATGGATATTATGGAACGTGTTGCAAGAAGACACCGATTGAAAGTTTTGTTACACGAAAAACCATTTGCAGGTGTGAATGGTAGCGGCAAACACAACAACTGGAGCATGGGAACTGACACAGGTTCTAATTTATTAAGCCCAGGAAAAACACCAAAAACAAACTTACAGTTTCTTACATTTTTTGTAAACACTATTAAAGCAGTTCACGACCATGCTGATTTATTACGTGCTGCTATTGCATCGGCAGGTAATGACCACAGATTAGGAGCGAATGAAGCGCCGCCAGCTATTATCAGTGTTTTTGCAGGCACTTATTTAAGTGAAGTGTTGAAAGAAATTGAAACCCGAGTTAGCGATAAAAGCAAACCAACTGATGCCGATAAAGTATTGTTGAAAATGGATATTCACAATAAAATTCCTGATTTATTGATGGATAATACCGATAGAAACAGAACATCGCCATTTGCATTTACGGGCAATAAATTTGAGTTTAGAGCAGTAGGTTCTTCTGCCAATTGTTCGAGTGCAATGACTGTGTTGAACACAATTGTAGCGAATCAATTATTACAATTTCATAAAGATGTAGAAGCGATTGCCGAAAAAGGCGAACGAAAAGATGGTGCTATTTTAACGGTATTGCGTCAATACATTTCAGCATCAAAAAATATTTTGTTTGAAGGCGATAATTACAGCGACGAATGGAAAAAAGAAGCTACTACAAAACGTGGCTTGAAAAATATTACTACCACACCATTAGCTTTAGATGGTTATGTAAATAAATCGAGCATGAAATTATTTGTTGAAAATGGAATTTTTAATGAAACTGAATTACATGCCCGTCATGAAATTATGTTGGAAGATTATTTCAAAAAAGTACAGATAGAAGCTCGTGTGATGGAAGATTTAGCGATGAATCAAATATTACCTGCGGCTATAAATTATCAAACCAAATTAATTGCCAACGCAACAGGATTAAAAGAATTGGGATTAGATAAATTTTCATCTACGCAAACTGAATTGATAAAAGAAATTTCGGAACGCATTTCGAAAATAAAAACCAATTGCGAAGCGATGAACAACCAACGCAAAGTGGCTAACGCTATGCCTGATGTAAAAAAGAAAGCCATTGCTTATTGCGACACCATCAAGCCTTATTTTGATGTAATCCGCTATGAAGTGGATAAATTAGAAGAAGTGGTTGATGACCAATTATGGCCGTTGCCTAAATATCGTGAAATGTTATTTGTAAGATAATTTAAGTTTGGCGAACCTTTGAGGTTCGCCAAACTTTTACAAAAAAGCCTCGAATTAATTCGGGGCTTTTTTTATGATGAGCATAGAAATAAAAAACATTTTACCAACTACTATGAATTCGTCCACCACCAATTACATCATCGCCATCATAAAAAACGGCTGATTGCCCAGGCGCAATACCAGCTACTTTTTCATCAAATTGTACTAATATTTTATCGTTAGCTAATTTTAAAATAGATGAATGTCCTTTGTCTTTATATCGTATTTTAGATGTGGCTTGCAAATCATTATCAACACCTTTATATTTTTGCCAAGTTAATTGATGTACAAACATTTCGCTACGGTTTAGTTCATCAATTAATCCTAATTCAACTTCATTTTTTTCAGCATTAATTTTTGTTACAAACATGGGTTCGCCCATGGCAATGCCCAAACCTTTGCGCTGCCCAATGGTATAAAACGGAAAGCCTTCGTGTTTGCCCAATATTTTTCCTTCACTATTTACATAGTTGCCACCATTTACTTTTTGTTCTAAAGTAGGCACTTGTCGTTTCAAAAATCCACGATAATCATTGTCGGGCACAAAGCAAATTTCATAACTTTCGGGCTTGTTGGCTACATCTGTATAACCTGCATCTATGGCCATTTCACGAACATTTGTTTTCTTTAATTCGCCCAACGGAAAAATAGTTCGTTGAATACTTTCTTGTGCTAAGCCCCATAAAACATAAGATTGGTCTTTGGTATCATCTACAGCTTTACGAATATAATGTCTGCCATTTAATTCGCCTTTTCGAGCATAATGCCCAGTGGCAATAAATTCGCAATCCATAGCATCTGCTTTTTTTAAAAGCACATCCCATTTTACATGTGTATTGCAAAGTACACAAGGGTTTGGCGTACGCCCCGATAAATATTCTGAAACAAAATCATCAATTACGGCTTTACCAAATTCATCTTTTATATCTAAAATATAATGAGCAAAACCATTTTGTACAGCCACTGCTCGGGCATCATTTATAGTATCTAAATTACAACAACCTGTTTCTTTTTTACTACCTCCACTTTTGGCATAATCAAATGTTTTCATGGTTACACCCACCACTTCATATCCTTCATCATGTAGCATAAGTGCAGCCATGGTGCTATCTAAGCCACCACTCATTGCCATCAATATTTTTCCTCTTTTACTCATATTGCAAACGTAAATCTATTTTCACTAAATTCTTTTTAAGATATTTGTTTTGAAATTTATTTTTTTTGAACCGTATTTTTTCTTTTATCAAAATACTTTTTCATTGTTTTTTCGGGTGGATTAAAATATCCAAAAGCAATATGCGGAAATTCTTTTTTAATGGCTTTCATCATTTGTCTTACGCCCATTGTTTCGCCACAATCTGTTACACCAATTTTACCTAAATACCAATCAGGGTCGATATTAAAATTGCGCCATTGAATCATGGTTAAATCTGTATCAATAATTAATTGTCTTAAAGCTTCATATTCTTCAATAGTATCCGTCATGCCCGGAAAAACAAAATAATTTATAGATGCCCAGCCATTATAGCTTCGCATCATTTTAATTGATTCTTTTAGGTTTTCAAATTTATAATTATTAGGTAAATAATAACGGTTATAAATTTCTGGTCGAGCACTATTCATACTTACACGTATGCTTTGCAAACCTGCTTTACACATGGCTTCAACAGCTTTAGGCATACTACCATTTGTATTTATATTAATAATGCCTTTAGTAGTTTTTTCTCGAATATTTTTAATGGCTTCAACATTGGTTTCCCACATCAATAATGGTTCGCCTTCGCAACCTTGTCCAAAACTAATAATTGCATCTTCAACATTTTCTAAATGCGGAATTGTGTATTCTGAAATTTCAAAAGCTGTGGGTTTAAATTGCAATCTATCTTGTGATGACGTAATAGCTTCTTCGGCTGGTTGAAATGAAATACAACCTATGCAATTTGCATTACAAGCAGGCGATGATGGAATAGGAGCTTCATATCTGCCCATAAAAAAATTACGAGCAGCAGGGCAAAAATATGTTAGTGCACAATTGTTGGCAATATGTGCCAATAGCCTGTTTTCAGGATGTTGCGCCAACATTTTCTTCACATTTTTTTTAACCAAAGTGTGGTTAAATCCTTCAGGATCTTGCCTTACATCATCATCAATGCGAATAGATGTAACATAATATTTATCATTAAACCAACCAACAGCATTATAGCAGAATAATGGTAAAATTGGCGCTTCAGGTAATGTTTCGTACGAAGCAAGATATAAAGTGGTATGCGCTGGCGGCACAAAAGCTGCCACTGCAAACCCTTCTTCACGTACTTTATATTCGCCTGTTTCAACATCAAACCCAGCAGGTTTTCTGCCTGGTAAAATATAAAATTCGCTACCTGTTGGCATTTCAATAAAGTCATCTAATTCAGGTACTACAGCATCCCAACCGCTTCTGCCAGCCATGTACATCGTAGTATCTTCATATACTTTTCCATCAACATCAGCCCACAATAAAAAAGGTAATTGTTTTGGTTTCATTCTTTCTTGATAAATTGTTCTGCTGCAAAGAACGTAAATTATTTTAAGCTTTAGAATAACAAAAGCGGCTGAAATAAATTATTTCAGCCGCTTTTGTGTAATGATGTAATTATGCTTGCGGATATATTGGCGGATTGTTATGCTCTATTGATTTTTGTTTTGAAATTCGTCTGCCACGAAAAAACATATACAAATTGAAAAATAACATTACACCTAAGTAGATAGCAAAGCCACCAATTTTAAAACTTAGTATTTCTACCATTTCTTGTTTGTTGGTTAATGTAGCGCTAATAGACATGATGGTTAGCGCAAAGCCAAGGTTTAGCAGATAAAATCCAACTTCAAACAATTTGTTGGTTGATAAAGCAATATCCTGTTTGCCGTGAAAAATATCGAGCATAAAAACTTTACTGTTTTTAAACAAAGTATGCGCTACATACCATGTTAAAACTAATACTACTGGCAGATAAATGTAATAAGCTAATAGATAAATTGAAGTGGCGTTGGTTGAAATTGAAGTTTGCATATGGATAATATTAAATTGTTAAGAAATAATAATTTTATGTTTGAATTTGTTGATGATATACATATTGAAATAATGCAACAAGGCTAATCCCAATACTACTCGTCCTACCATTGTTGAAACCGATTCTACAAGCTGTGTGTAGGTTTCAATATGTTGCCAAAAGTTTATCATAATAGCTGCATAACCTAAATTGGTTAGGTAATAGCCCATCAATAAAATTTTATTTACTGTGTCGGTTAGTTCTTCATTATGGTTTAATGTTTCAAGTATATAAATTCTTCCGTTTTTATATAAAATCAAGCCCACATTTACCGTAATAAAAAAAGTAATAATTAAATAAATTATGTAAGCTATGACATTCATTTTCTTATATTATTATAGTTTCAGGAAATATTGAAAATTAATTTTAAAAAAATATTTAAGACATCATTTTCATTAATGAAATAAAGAACCAACCTTTATCACTCAATACTAATTTATCTGTAATCTTATCAGCCGCATTGGCAAACTCATCAATATCTTTTAACATAGTAATAAATTGTTTGTACTCATCTTTTTTTTCATTTTTATCATCAATATCCATTAATGATTTAATGGTTTGTCGCATAGGATCAATTTCCTTTTTTCTGCGTTCTCTAATAATTCTTACTGCCACTTTCCAAATATCTTTTTCGGCGCTGAAATACTCCATTCTTTCGCCTTTTTTCAACTTTCTTTCTATTAAATTCCAATCAATTAATGCTCTTAAATTCATGTTTGCATTACCACGACTAACACCTAATTTTTCCATTACTTCGTCGGTACTAATTGGCTCATCGCTTACTAAAAGCAAAGCATGAATTTGTGCCATTGTTCTGTTAATTCCCCAATGGCTGCCAAATGTTCCCCAGGCATCTATAAATTCTTGTTTGGCTTCTTCTAATTTCATGTTTTTGATTTGATAAATCAAAGATAACATCATCTTTCACAACTTTCAAAATAAATTGAAAATAAGTTATTAACAATTTAATTTTTTCTATTACCTGAATTTATTTTGAGTACAATATTTGTAAATATT
>JBEEMV010000186.1:0-9199 GCA_041192505.1 Bacteroidota bacterium | reverse complement strand
ATTGTTGTTTTTAAAAAGCTTTGTTACTTGGTGTATTAGTGGTTTAATTTATTATGCCGCACCTACTAAGGTGCTTATGTGTTTGTGTGGTGTTGTATTTTCTATTAATAGGTCACTCCTAACGGAGTTGAATGCAAATACATTGCAAAATATTTGTGGCTTTGCATCTTTGTGCGAAAATTTTTTAATTGCAATTGTGAAAATTATTCATACCGTACTTACGGTGCTTATGTGTTTGTGTGGCGTTGTGTTTTCTATTAATAGTTCATTCCTAACGGAGTTGAATACAATTATTTGTGCCAATTGCAACGGATTTTCGGCATCGTATTTAAACTTATTTTTTCTAAATTTGTAAAAATATTTATCCCCTTGATGAAACACACCATTTGGATAATCTTAGCAGTTTTAATATTTTCGAGTTGTAATAATTCAGCGAAGAAAACAATGAGTACTCACTGGCGTACATGGTGAGTATATTTGAGAGATAACAACACCGCATGACAGTTTTTTAATTTCATCAACAGCACATATGATTAATAAATTTTTAAACAACTAAATATTAGAAAATGGCAAAGCAAATTTTTATCAATTTAGCAGTAAAAGATGTTCAACAATCTATGAACTTTTATGCTGCATTAGGATTTACAAATAATCCTCAATTTTCAGACGATACTGCAAAATGTATGGTATGGTGTGAAAATATTTTTGTGATGATAATGACACATGAAAAGTTTACAACCTTTGCTACTAAGCCCATTGCCGATACAAAATCTAATTTGGCAGGAATTTTTTCTTTATCAGTTGATAGCGTTGAAGAAATAAATAGTATGGTAACAAACGGACTAAAAGCAGGTGGAATAGAACCATCTGAAATGAAAGATTATGGCTTTATGCAACAACGAACTATAGAAGATTTTGATGGTCATACTTGGGAAGTTTTCTACATGGATATTACCAAATTTCCAACCGAACAAACTAATGCTTAAATTGAATTATTTTTTACAAACCTAGTTTGTACAAGTTTGAAGCTGAAGCATCAAGCATTGATATTTCGTATCTTAATTTCCTAATTCGCTAATAAATTTTAAACGCATTAATTGCACTTGCTCATAATCAAAATCTTCTTTACCCAATTCGTTTACGGCTACGGCAATATCATCTGTTTCGGCATGTTTAAAATAATCAAAAATTTCTTCTTGCGTATATTCATCAATATGTTCGTTGATGTAATAACTCAAATTTAATTTGGTGCCACTGGCTACAATAGTTTCTAATTCGGTTACTAAATCAACTATACTCATATTGCGCTGACGGGCAATTTCATCTAACGGAATTTTTTTATCAATATTCTGAATTATTTGAACTTTAGCGGCTGATTTGTTGGCAACCGTTTTAATTAAAAAATCTAATGGTCTATCAATATTATTTTCTTCAACATACTTTGCAATCATCTCTACAAAAGGCTTTCCGTATCTTACAGCTTTACCTTTGCTTACACCTTGGCAATTTTCCAACTCTTCTAAAGTAGTTGGATACATGGTTGCCATATCATTTAATGATGGCTCTTGAAAGATTACAAAAGGCGGCAATTTTTTTTCTTGCGCTACTTTTTTCACCAAATCTTTTAGCATTTTTTGTAACGTAGTGTCTAATGCACCACCACCGCCACCGCTGTTGCTAATAATATCATCATCATCAGTATCTTCTACGGTTTCAAAATTATGATTTACCGTAACTTTTACACTTATTGGCTTTTTCAAATACTCTTTTCCTTCATCAGTAAATTTCAATAAACCATATTGTTCAATATCTTTTCTGATAAAATTATTAATTAATGCATGACGAACAATCGAACTCCAAAAATGCTCATCATGTGCTTTTCCCGAACCATATTCTTTAATTTTATCATGTCCAAACATTACTATTTGCTGATCTTTTTTACCACAAATTATTTTTACGATATAATCAATACCATAATTTTCGCCCACAGCTTTTACTGTTTTTAAAACTGTAGTAATAAATTCTTTTCCTTCTTGATGTTCTTTTGGATGTACACAATTATCGCACATGCCACAGTTATCTTGTTGTAAATTTTCACCAAAATAATGTAAAATAAATTTGCGCCTGCAAACCGAAGTTTCAGCAAATGCTTCCATTTCCATAAGCAATTGCCCACCCAATTCACGTTCGGCCATTGGCTTATCTCTCATAAATTTTTCCAACTTCAATAAGTCATTATACGAATAATAACTTCGACAAATTCCTTCTAAACCATCTCTTCCACTTCTGCCTGTTTCTTGGTAATAATTTTCTAAACTTTTTGGAAAATTGTAGTGTATCACAAATCTAACATCGGGTTTATCTATACCCATTCCAAATGCAATGGTAGCCACTATTACATCAGTTTCTTGCATTAAAAACCAATCTTGTCGTTGGCTTCTTACCGCCGCTTCTAACCCTGCATGATATGCCACAGCTTTCACACCATTTACCGATAGAATTTGTGCAATTTCTTCAGCCATTTTTCTACTTAATGTGTAGATAATGCCCGATTTTCCATTATGCTTTCTTACAAATTTTATAATCTCTTTTATCGTTTCTTCTTTCTTGCGCTTAGGCAATACTTCATAAAATAAATTAGGTCTGTTGAATGAAGAAATATAAACATCAGGCTTATTCATGCCTAAGTTTTTTAAAATATCGCTTTGCACTTTTGGTGTAGCCGTAGCTGTTAAAGCTACTAAAGGAATGCGCTGCTTAAAATTTTTAATCATTTCTTTAATGCGGCGATATTCTGGTCTAAAATCATGTCCCCATTCGCTTATACAATGGGCTTCATCAACAGCCACAAACGAAACTTTAATGCCTTTAAAAAATTCTACATTTTCTTCTTTGGTTAATGTTTCGGGTGCTACGTACAACATTTTGGTGTTGCCAGCTCTTATATCATCTTTTACTTTTTTGGCTTGAATTTTTGTTAGTGATGAATTTAAAAAATGCGCTACCGAATCATTTTCGCCGTAACTTCTAATAGCATCTACTTGGTTTTTCATCAATGCAATTAATGGCGAAATAATAATAGCTGTACCTTCCAACATTAATGCTGGTAATTGATAGCACATAGATTTGCCGCCACCTGTAGGCATAATTACAAAAGTATCTTTCTGTGCTAATATAGATTCAATAATATCTTCTTGATTGCCTTTAAAACTATCAAATCCAAAATGTTTATGCAATTCTTTTGCTAGCATCGGGTTTTTAACAGCCACCTTCTGAATGCCTTTTAAAGCATCCTTATGCGTAACTTGTTCTGTTGCATCCATAATTTTATTTGCCGATGCAATCACTTTCTTTGCAGTGGTTTTATTCGCCGATTTTTTTGTAACTGTAGCCATAATAAAGTTCTCCTCTCTGTATTTCTTGTTATAGGTTGAAATTACAATAAGTATTTTTATAATAAAAATATTTGTAAACAAAAAAAATCCCATTCTACAGTAAAGTAGAATGGGATTTTTAATTAAAAATAAATTTAAATTATTTTTTAGCAGCAGGTGCGGCAGCAGCAGCAGCTGGTTTAGCAGCGGCAGCAGCAGCAGGCTTAGCAGCAGCTTCTTCTTGTTTTAATTGACGTGGTACAAATGCACTTACAATTGGATTGTTTGCCGCCGTAATAATGTCCATTCCTTCAAATGAAACATCTTTTACTCGAATGTTTTTTCCTAATTCTAAGGTTTCAACGCTTATTTCTAAATTTGTACGTAATGCTGATGGTAATGATTTTACTCTTAATTTGCGTAAACGAGTTAATAATTTACCGCCGGCTTTTACACCTGGAGATGTTCCTATAAATTTTACAGGAATATCAACTACGATTTTTTTACCTTCAACTAATTCTAAAAAATCAACGTGTTTTACGTTGTCTTTAATCGGGTCAAACTGTAAATCTTGAATTATACATAAGTATGATTTCCCGTTTACTGTTACTTCGGCTTTTTTAAAGTCGGGTGTGTACACCATTGGTTTCAAGGCTTTTGCCGAAACATAAAAGTGAACAACCTGTTCGCCGCCATACAATACGCATGGAACATTACCTTTTGAACGCTCGGCTGTAATAGCACTGCGGCTCATGTCGGTTCTGTTCATGCCTTCAATTTTAACTGCTTCCATTTTGCTTTTTTGTTATTTGATTAAAAAAATTTTGGAGGGCGAAGATATGATTTTATTTTATAAAACCAGTAATTTAAACCCGAAATATTAGCTACTGAAATTTAAACCAAATATGCATTTGGGTTTGCAACACCATCGCCTATTTCTACATAAATCATATTTTGCAGTGTTGTAGATATTGAAAGACCTACATAATCGGCTGTAATAGGAAATGACTTATGCTGCCTATCTACTAATACTGCCAACTGAATTTTATTCAAACTCAAATCCATCAATGGTTTTAAGGCATAAAATATAGTTTTGCCACTATTTGCCACATCATCTACCAATATGATAGTTTTATTTTTTAAATCAGTATCAATTTTAATTTCAATAGCCGATTGTAATGGATTTTTTTTATCGATATTTATTTCGCCCAAATAAACATTCCATGATTTTTGCTTTTGCAATTCGGCTTGTAAATACTTGGCTATGTAAAGCCCACGGTCGAAAATACCTAACAATACAATTTCGGTTTCTGCAAAATTATTTTCAGTAATTTCAATAGCCATGCGTTTTAGCTTGCGATCAATATCTTCGGATGTTAAAATTGTTTGTTGCATATAAATTTGTAAAAGCAAAAATAAAATTATTTATCAAATGAATCTTCCGAATCGGGATTGGGGCAATGCGGCGTAAAAAAAGTATAGCTTAATGAAATCATGGTAAACATATATTTATCATTAAACTGATCACCTCGTTGTTTGTTTTTTACATCGCTTAATGGGTTCAAAAGGCTTGATGGATCAGCTATATTGGTTGGTTTTTTATTAGCAATTATTTTTTTTTGAATATAAGTTGAACTCACATCATCTAAATAATCTGTATAGGTATGATGATACATACACTCAACCGAAAGTGTAATAGATTTTGCAATATTAAACTTCAATCCGCCACCAAATGGCATGGTAAAAATAAATGGCGCATAATCTTTGCCTTCGGTTCGTAAGCCTGGTAAATAAACATTTTTACCATCATACTTTGCATCTAAATAATAATAAGCAAAACCACCACCCCAAAAAATATAGGGTGTCCATCTGGCATCATCTACCATGTTAGCTTTGTACTTAAAAAAATTAAATTCAATCATCGAAACGCCTTCTATTAAAGTGTTTCTAAAATTCAAGTTTTGATATTGAATGTATTCGCTTTTACTCAGTTTTGAATCAAATGCAAATCTGCCCACATTCAAATTTGTTCGCCATGCAAAATGTGGTGTAAAATTTTTACGATAAAATGCACCACCAACTGCACCAATTTTTGGTGTAAAAGTTTGGTTATTTAAATCGCCAAAATACGATGTACAGCCGCCTTCAATACCTACTTCGTGGTATTGGGCTAAGGCAGATTTGCAACACAACAAACCCACAACAAGTAAAAACGAATATGTAATTTTTGGTAGAATCACTAAATAGTAAAACGAGAAAACAAAAGTAAAATTGTTTTACAAAGCTGTAATAATTAAACTGTTTGATTTGCTAACAGCCTTTTTAAAAATCAATTTTTAAAGACAGTTTAAATTATTGCACTTAGTTTCTTTCAAACCATTATTCATTTTTATAGACCAATATTGCAAAATTATCTGATACTAACAATTGCTGTTTGGACACTATTATGAACAGCATGATCATGATCATTTGCATCATAGTGCGCATATAATCTCATAGATTCTGCCCTTTCGCCATGGCATGTTTCCCATTCTTTTCCTTTCCAAAGAGCATGACCTTTATTGCATGATGCGAAATAATATGTACATTTATAACAACTATAAAAAGTTGTTGAAGAGAGAACAGCAATTACAAGAATTATTTTTTTCATTTGGTATTTTATATTTTAGGTTAATTACTAATTTCTAAATCATTTTCAAAAGACTTATTAAAAATATCAATCCAGTTTGAATTTGATATACTATGACAGCTTATTACATCTTAAGTTTAATTACCTATAGAAGTAAAGCTGTATTCGCTATCGTCAAGCTGAAGCAGAGCATTTGCGTTGATGCTTGGTGATTACTTGGTTCAAAAATCAATCATGCCGCACCTGCGGCGCTCATGTGTTTGTGTGATATTTTGTTTTCTATTAATAGTTCACTCCTAACGGAGTTAAATACAAAAGTTGTCCTTTATAAAATCTTTGCGCCTTTGTGTGAAGAAAATTGTTGTTTAAACCAAGTGGTTAATTTTTAAAAAGATAAATCATCCATTGCTTAAAATCATTTCACCCAAACTACTTTTTCATCTTTTTCAATAAACTTACCAATTGGTTTGCTAAATTCTTGCAAGCTATTTTCGTTTAATAATTTTTCAAAATCTGTTTGGTAGTTGGCATCAATGGTAATCATCAATCCGCCGCTGGTTTCGGGGCAAGGCAATAATTTAAAAACTTCCATCATGGGTACAGTAGGTTCAAATTTTATTTTTGTACCATAGCCATTCCAATTGCGGTAAGTAGCATCGGGTATAATATTGGCATCCATATAGTGTTTCAAATCGGGCAATTGAGGTATATCATTCCAATATATTTCAGCACTTAAATCAGCGCCTTCACACATTTCAATTAAATGTCCGCCAAGTCCAAAACCTGTTACATCCGTCATAGCCGTTACATAATTTTGTTCGCCCAATAGCTCACCAATTTTATTTAATTGCATCATTTGGTTGGCAGCTATATTCTCATGTTCGGGTAGTAATGCATTTCGTTTTTCGGCAGTGGCAAAAATACCAACGCCAATTTTTTTGGTGATATAAATTAAATTATGAAGCTGTGCTGTATTATTTTTTTTGATGCAATTTGTTTTTACAAAACCATTTACCGCCAAGCCAAAAATAGGTTCGGGCGAATCAATACTATGTCCGCCAGCTAACGGAATATTTGCTTCATCACATATTTTACGGGCTCCATCTAACATTTGCTGTGCAATAGTTACAGGTAATTTTTCAACAGGAAAACCTAAAATAGCCACAGCCAAGGCAGGTTTGCCGCCCATTGCATAAATATCGCTAATGGCATTGGCAGCCGCTATACAGCCAAACTGAAATGCATCATCAACAATGGGTGTAAAAAAATCGGTAGTTGAAATCAACGAAATACCATTGCCCATATCCATCACAGCTGCATCATCGCTGGTTGAATTACCAACTAATAAATTGGCAAATGTTTTTTGCGGTTGATTAGTTTGCAAAATTTCTTGCAATACTTTTGGGGCAATCTTACAGCCGCATCCTGCGCCATGGCTGTATTGTGTTAGTTTTATTTTTTCTTGAATCATGATTTTTATTTACCACATAGAAACAAATACACAGAGATAAATATCCCTTTCTCAATTTCAGTATGTTTTATTTTAGAAGTATTTTTTCTGTAATTTTTTTTAGATTTAATTCCGTAAATTTTATTCTATTAAATAAATGTTGTTCACGGCGTTGTTCGGCTTTTTCGTATTCTCTATCATAATATTGTAGCAAATGAAAAAATGCTTTTTCAATATTCTGTTCTTCTAATAATTGAAAAATAATTTTAAATTCTAATCCGCCTAATCTTTTAGCAATACGTATTGTAGCCTCTTTTAATTTTTCAATATTACATTTTCCATAGCCACTAATAATATGTTTTAATCTTTCTTCAAATGGCAAATCAATGTATAATACTTCTGCATTTCGCATTTGCAACCACAATGGATTTGGAATATTTACTGCACCAATTCTTTGGCTTTCATCTTCAACATAAATAGTTGAATTGGGTAATAAAAAATTAGCTAATTCATTACACAAATTGTTTTCAAATTGTTCTTGTGTGGGTTGCTTAGGTTCGCCCAAAGCGCCAAATGCCGAGCCTTTATGATGAGCCAAGCCTTCTAAATCAATTACATTTTGATTCAAATTTTTTAATGCATGCAAAATAAAAGTTTTGCCACTTCCTGTTTTGCCACCAATAATTTTTACTGAAATTGGTAGTTGAAACTGTTGCAAAACATAATTTCTGTAAGCCTTATAGCCACCTACTAATTGGCAAACTTTAAAGCCATATAAATCTAACAACCATGATACAGCGCCGCTTCGCATACCACCTCTCCAACAATGCACATAAATGATAGTCGATTTTATTTCATTATTTTTTTGATGTTCGGCTATTAATTTTTCAACTTGCTCAACCATGGGTTTCATCTTCACACCAAAATAATCTAAGCCTAATTTAATGGCTTCTTGTCGGCTTTTTTGTTTGTAAGCGGTGCCTACAATTTTGCGTTCTTCATCACTAAATAATGGCAA
Source organism: Bacteroidota bacterium (assembly GCA_041192505.1). Taxonomy (GTDB): domain Bacteria; phylum Bacteroidota; class Bacteroidia; order Chitinophagales; family CAIODY01; genus CAIODY01. The sequence continues at coordinate 728 of JBEEMV010000186.1, read as the reverse complement.
ACTAATAGCGTTAGGAATATGTGCATGGCTGTATTCCGAAGGCGAACGCACATCAATAATCAACTGATTTTTTGATGCTGAAATAAACGCTTCGATATTAATTTTAGTGATTGCCAATTTGAAATATTATTGATACAAACTTAATGTTTTGCAATATGATGTTGAAGTATATTTTTAATTTGCAAGTTATATGATGAACCGAGCCGAAATAAAAATGCTGTTAGATGATGCAGTAGAAAAATTGAACAATAAAAAATTTATTGCTTCCGATCCTATTTCTATTCCACATCAATTCAGTAAAAAACAAGATATTGAAATTGCAGGATTATTTGCGGCCACATTTGCTTGGGGCAACAGAACAACGATTATAAATAAATCAAATGAGTTAATGCAGTTGATGAATAATCAACCACATGAATTTATTTTACATCATACAGATAAAGATTTAAAGCGACTGAATCAGTTTGTGCATCGCACTTTCAACGCTACAGATTTATTATATTTTATTTCGGCTTTACAACGATTATTTATCAAACATAATTCGCTTGAAAATATTTTCATCAAACATTCTACAAAAAATAAATTCGATATTGAACAAGGGTTAAAATATTTTCACCTAGAATTTTTTGATGATGAATTTGCGCCACAACGTACCCGAAAACATATTTCAACACCCGATAGAAAATCGGCATGTAAAAGACTTTGTATGTATTTACGATGGATGGTAA
>JBEEMV010000185.1:0-36146 GCA_041192505.1 Bacteroidota bacterium | reverse complement strand
CTTTATCGCCACTTTTCAAAGTAGAAATTAATGCTGTAATCGCTCCTAATCCTGATGAAAAAATGGTTGCATATTTTCCTTCTTCTAATGATGCCAAAGCCTCTTCTAAGTTAGTAAAATTGGGGTTTCCAGCTCTTGTATAATCGTAGCCTTTGGTGTTACCAGGGCTTTCTTGCACATAAGTTGAAGTCATGTAAATAGGCGGAATAATCGCACCCGAAGTAGCATCTGGTTTTTGCCCGTTGTGAATGGCTTTGGTAGAAAATTTCATTGATTAATTATTTTTGAATAAGCCGCAAATGTACAAGTTTAGTATGAATTTATGATTTCAAAATATCGAACAATAAAAATTGAAATCAATACAGAAGATTAAATTGGAGTAGAATTAAATTTCAATCACACCGAATTATTTTATTTCTTCCAATTGCTTTTGAGCATCGTTAGCAAACTTTCCATTTTCCGAAATAATTTGATCAAATATATTTTTAGCAGTAATGGTATCATTTATTTTTAAATGCGCCAAAGCCTTTTGGTATCGGGCTATTTCGTACCATTGTTGATTATTACTTAGCATTATAAAATCAAATTGTTTAATGGCTTCAATATAATTGCCCGATAAATAATGACTCAATCCTAAATAATATTTTACTTCAAAATTTTGTGGTTCTTTAACCGCTGCTGTATTTAATACCGAAATTGCTTTTGTATAATTTTTATTTTTTAGCAAATTAATTCCCTCGGCTTTTTCGGATGAAGATGCATTTTTATCAAAATTTGAAACACTAATATTTGAAACAGAAGCAGGCGAAGATGAGAATGTTTGCGATGCTCCAGTTTTTGTAATAGCCTCTTTATTTACATCAACTTCAGCTTTTGCCTTTTTCTCTACCATTGGTTTTTTGCTTGCCACTTTTACTGCATCATCTTCAACATCAGCCATTGCAATGGTTTCGGTAGGTTTATTCTCAAATGATAAATCTTTGGTAACATCTTCGGCTACGGCTACTGATTTTTCTACTGAATCTAATTTTTCAGCTTCTTCGTTTACAATCGGTGGTGTTAAATCATCGGTTGCAGTAGGTTGGCTTAGGTTATTATTTTCGATTACGGCTTCTTTAAAAATAGTTACTGTATCTTTCTTTTCGCTTTTATTCAAGTTAGCTAATTGCCCAATTTGCGAACTTAAACTTTCGATATTTTGTGCCACATTTTGAAATCGAGTATTTAAAAATAAATCGAAATAAATACCTGTACCAATTAATAAAAAACAAACGGAAGCTGCTACGGCTGTAACTTTCCAAGGGCTGTATAAAATTTTTAAACGGCTGGTGTTTCGTTTCCGTCTTCTAAATTCTTTATTTAAAGTAGTAAGAACTTTGTTGTATTCTTGAAAATTGCTTTGCTTTAAACCTTCTACCGCATCATTACAAAATTCACATTCTAATAAATGATTTTCAATAGTACGTTTTTCAATGGGCGATAATAAATTTTGAACATACAATTTCATTTGCTCGGCGCTAATGCACTGTACATCATCATTTGAAGAAAAAATATGTTTGTATTGTTCTGCCATTTATTTTAATAATTCAATCATCAAAAGCAATAAACCCGAAGATTTAACCGCATTTTTTTCTAAATATATTTTCAAATTTCGTTTACCATTTTGAATATAACTTTTTACTTGATTTAATGTAAACCCAGTTGTATCAGCTATTTCCTGATAGCATTTATTATTTAAGTAAAACATTTCTACACAAACTTTTTGCTCCTCATTTAATTGTAAAATGGCTTCATGTAGTTTTTTTTCTTCTGCATCTTTTGTGTGCAAATTCAGATGCTGTTGCTCGGCAGTTTCCACAAAACTATCTGATGAAGTTTTGATTAAATCAATCGGCACAAAATTATCGCCTTTCTTTCTTAATTGCATCAAGCAATGATTTTTTGAAACCATATACAACCACGATTTAAAATGTTGTACATCATGCCGTTTTAAATCGGTTAATAGTTTTTCGAAAATATCCATTACCGCATCTTTGCCAGCGGCTTCGCTTTTTAAATACTTAATGCAAGTACCCAAAACCAAATGCGTATAGCGTTGATACAACTCAACAAAAAAGGCATCATCGCCGCTTTGCTTGTATTGCAATACCAATTCGGCATCGCTTAAATGTTCAATATGTATATGGTTAAATGCCAATTATAATTTCATTTCTGGTATTTCGCCTTCTACTATTAATTTGCCTAATGTTTTCGATTTTATTTCTTCAACACTTACACCTGGTGCACGTTCTATCAATTTAAAACCATTTGGTGTTACATCCATCACACATAAATCTGATACAATTCTTTTCACACATTTTACACCTGTTAATGGCAATGTACATGCTGGTAAAACTTTGCTTTCGCCTTTTGGATTTGTGTGCATCATAGCCACAATAATATTTTTGGCTGATGCTACTAAATCCATTGCGCCACCCATTCCTTTTACCATTTTACCCGGTATTTTCCAATTGGCTATATCGCCATGTTCGCTTACTTCCATTGCCCCAAGCACTGTTAAATCAACCTTTCCAGCCCGTATCATTCCAAAGCTTTCAGCCGAATCGAAAAATGCACCACCTGGTACAACCGTTACAGTTTCTTTTCCAGCATTTATCAAATCTGCATCCACAGCATCTTCGGTTGGGTATGGGCCCATTCCTAAAATACCATTTTCGCTTTGAAACATTACACTTATTCCTTCAGGAATATAATTGCTTACCAAGGTTGGAATACCAATGCCAAGATTTACATAATACCCATCTTGTAATTCTTGTGCTATGCGTTTTGCTATTTGAAATTTATCTAATGCCATATTATTTATTGAATAATTATTTTTTTGTTGAAATTATTTTTGCCATCATTCATATTTAGAAAGTATGTGCCTGCTGTAAAACCTTTCACATCAATAGTTTCAGTATTTTTTCCCATTAATGAATGAATTGATTTTATAAAAATTTGCTTGCCCGAAATATCAAACAATTGCATTTTTATTTCGGCTGCAACATTACTATTCCAATTTAATTTTACAAAATCATTTGATGGATTTGGATATACAATTATATCGCTGGCTGTATTTTCAATTTCGCCTACGCCTACATTCCAACCATAATGAATAGTGAAAACACCGCTACCATGGGTAGCTACAGCCACCATATTGTCTGCTTCACGAATTTGAATATAAGGTACAATTGTGTTTCCAATTTCGTTTACACCTTCCATTGTCCATTGTGTGCCTGCATTTGATACATCATGTAGTGTTAATGAATCGGCACTGAATAAACCAATGCTTGTGCCTGCAAAATATTTCATGTGTCCTTGATAAGGCATTATCGAAATCCATCTTACCGATGGCCCTGTGCCAGAGCCACTTACCGATGTTTCTAAATTACCCGAACAACGTATCCAGTTATCACCACCATCTACAGAATAAAAAATACTGTAGGTATTATAATTTGAAAACACTACCACTACTTTTTTTGCATCCGTAGGGTCAATTGCAATACAGTTTACAAATGCAGAAGGAAACGAACCTGTAATGTCGGTCATATTTGGCAAGCCAGTATTTGCATTATCTATTCTGTACACTTTTTTCGTTTTAGTACCTACATACAAAGTGTGTCCTGTTTTTGAACAAGCAATGGCAGTAAATTCATTTGTACCTTTTAATGTATCTGGAAATTGAATCCAATTTGTAGCAATAGAATCACGATTGCCTGCAAACGGAATTCCATTCAAATCATCATTTCTAAATAATTTTCTACCAGCTGGCATGTACATTATTTTATCATCTGCCTTATCTACTACAAATTGATTGATGAACTGATAATCATCTCGTTTGGCAAATTTTGGATCGATACGAGCAAATTGTGTAATAGCGCCTGTATTATCTAAAGTGGCTTTAATTGTTTTTCCTTGTTGAATAGAAAGGTAATAAGTGTTGCCATCGTTACTAATATCTAAATGACTTCCATCGCCATTGAAAGGCATTTTCCATGCAGCTTTCGGATTGCTTGAATTGTTCCAATACACACCATTATCTTGCAAACCTCCTAAAATAATATCTTTTTGATAATCGGGATGCAACAAAACAGAATAAAATTGAGTGGTTAAATAGCCATTGTTTAATCTGTTCCAAGCCACTGTTGAAGCCATGCAATTATTGGTTTGATAAACACCGCCATCGCATGCACTATAAGCTATGGAAGGGTTTGAAGGCAAGAACCAAAAATCATGTTGATCGGGATGATGATTTAAATAAACCTGAAATGTAGCCAATTGTGTTCCGATAGCATAGCCACCAATTTGCTTGGTTTGTGTATTGGTTGCAAAGCCATTTGTTGAACGATAAATATTTGTACCACAAATAAAAACAGTGTTGGGCAGTGTAGGATGAACTTTTACTAAAAGATTATAACCACCTTGCGAATGAAAGCCATCAAAATTCAATAAACCTTGTGGTAAATTTTGTGAAAGATTAATCCAAGTACCGCCAGCGCCGCTTCCATTGCCACTTACATAAGTATATTTCCATAATCCTGTGTATTCAATATCGCCCCAAACATTAGTAGTTTTTAATCCTAATGTATCAGCCTCGGCAACTAAAAAATAAACTTCATTTGGGTTAGATGGATTGATACCAATTTTTGTTAAACCATAAGTGGTATGAAAATTTGGAGGTGTAATATTTGTAAAAGTTGTTCCATTGGTACTTCTAAAAATTCCTTTAACCGAGCTTGCATCCGAGCTGGATGTAGCATAATAAACACCATTGGTATCAACTGCAATATCCGATTCATAACCACAATTTTGCCCCGAACCTAATACTTGTGTAAATGTAGCACCACCATCAACGCTTCTAAAAGCGCCATAGTAAAGCGAACAATACATCAATTCATCTTGCGTTTTATTGGCATGATTGGTAATTAAATTATAAGTAAGTTGAAATGATTGATAAGGCCCTTGAGGATTGCCTGTACTGGTTGTTGTAAGCGAATCCCAAGTTAAACCACCATTAGTTGATTTGAAAATTCCATCGCCCAAATAAAATGCACTTCCACCACTTGCCGATGTTCCCAAACATTCGCCTGTGCTATAATACCAAGTATTTGTATGTCCTGCTCTTGTATCTTGTGCAATGGCTACTACATCGGGGTTATGATGTTTGTCGGTAACTCTCAGCCAATTATTTCCTCTATCCTTACTACGCCATAAACCACCCGAAACACCACCAGCAAAAAAAACAGAATCATTAGTAATATCAATAGCAAATGCTCTTGTTCTGCCTCCAACATTCCATGGACCACGATTTTGCCACTGTTCTAATTGTTTATTGCCTTTTGATTTAGCAAATGCTTGTTGTAAAAATTGTTGCGAAAATTGTCTTTCTAAAAAAGTAATGCCTTCGGGTATTTCGCCTGTTGCAGGATCGGCAAGCATGGCTTCTTCCCATTCTTTTACTTCTTCCCGTTCGCCAGTTTCATTAGCTTCAAATGGCAAACGAATAATTGGTTTTTGTTGAGCATGATAATAACCGCAGAATGCAGATGCTACCATTAAAACCAATAGTAAAAGATGTAATTTATTTTTCATGCAAATGATTTTCAGATTTCAAATGTAAAAATAAGAAAATGAAAATTGTATAAATACAATCAACAATGTTTAATATGAATTACGCATTAGAAGTTTGGCAAACTTTAAACAGTTCGCCAACTGCCCAGTATATCCATTGCTAAGTATTTTAACTTATTGTTTTGTTCATTTAAAAACTAAATTTTTACAACTGATAATTAATCTTAATTTTATTGCTAATTAAAACTGTAGAAATGAAAAAACATTTTCTTTCCATTGTATTCATATTGTGTTGCCACACTTTTTTGTTTGCCCAATTACACCCTCATTTTGCCAAGCAATTTAATGGTTACAAACCAACGCCCAAAAACATTTCATTATTTGTAAAAGGCGATGTAGAAAAAACAAAAGCCATTGTAAAACAAATGGGCGGCATATTTAAATTTAATGCAGGCAATATTTCATCCATTATTATCCCTGCTAACCAATACGATAATTTTTTAAAAAGCGATTTTTATGAAAGCGTTCAACGCCCCTATTATAGCGGCTATACTATGGAAGACCAAGCCAACACCAACAACAATGTAGTTGCTGTTCAGGCAGGTACAGCACCATTGCCACAGGCTTACGATGGCACAGGCATTATTATTGGCTTTTTAGATTCGGGTTTAGATTTTCATCACCCCGATTTTAAACGCCCCAATGGAAATACAAGAATAAAATATTTATGGAGCCAAATTGATACCGCTGGAAGCCTTCATCCATCGCCATTTGGCTATGGTAAAGATTGGGATAGCACAGCTATTAATAATGGGAACTGTACGCATACACCGCCACAAAATTTTTATGGCCATGGTACATTAACGGCCGGTGTGGCTTGTGGCAATAGCCAGCAACATAGCAATTATAGAGGCATTGCGCCCAATGCCGATTTAATATTTGTAGCCATAGATTTTAATGGTATTACGGGCAATAGTTTTGAATCGTGTGTAGCAGATGGCGCTGCTTATTGCTTTGCCAAAGCAGCCGCATTAGGTAAGCCTTGTGTAATTAATGCCAGCCTTGGTACTTACAATGGTTCACACGATGCTACAGATTTAGCAACACAAGCCATCGAAAATTTAGTAACAGCGCAAAGCGGCAGAGCCTTTGTAGCTTCGGCAGGCAATTCGGGTGGAAAGTATATGCACTTAGGTTATAACCTACCAAGCGATTCGGCATATACTTATTTTAATTCTTTTGGAATAGGTGGTGGAAAATATGTGGCTTACTTCGAATTATTTAGCGATTATGCCGATTGGAATAATGCTTATTTTGCTGTGGGAGCCGATGTTACTTCGCCATCATTTAATCATAGAAACAGAACCAACTGGATGAATGTGATGAGTGATTATCAAATGAGTTCGCAAACATTATTTACAAAATACGATACCATAAAAAACAATAGTGGGCAGCGATTGGGCATTTTAGAATCGTATTGCGAAAAACAAAACGGACATTACTTTATGTACTTTGGTGTGTATGTAGATTCTGTAACTAATTACACCTGGCGGTTTATGACCAAAGGCACAGGAAAATTTGATGTATGGAGCCATCCAAATTATACAGGAAGTTCAGCCATAATGTATACAGGATTACCTACCACAGCTCAATTACCTGACATATCACACTATATGATGCCCGATACCGAACAAACAATTGTAGGTACTTGGAATTGCTCTTCAAAATTAATTTCGGTAGGCAATTATTTGAATAGAAATAATTATACAACATGGCAAGGTAATGTAAATAATTGCGATGCTCATACGGTGGGTAATCACTACCCAACAAGCAGCAAAGGCCCTACACGATTGGGTTTAAACAAGCCAGATATTTCAGCTTCGGGCGAATGGACATTAGCTGCCAATGATTTGTATTGGTTAAATTGGGCAAAAACAAATAACCCAAATTCAATTTCGGTTGATACTTTACATGGGCCACATAAAGGCACATCGGCCGCCGCACCATGCGTTAGTGGCGCAGTTGCTTTATATTTTCAAAAACGACCAACAGCCAATTGGAATGATGCAAAAGCTTCATTAACCACTTGCGTAGCAACTGATAATTTTACAGGCACCGCTTTACCAAACAATGTATGGGGTTATGGCAAATTAGATGCTTTTAAAATGCTAAACTGCCAAGGATGTACAAATGCCGCTATGACAAATTATAATTCGTTAGCTAAAATAGATGATGGAAGCTGCGTTTATCTTGGGCCAATTGCCTATTTTAAAATACCGCTTACAGGGTTTTGTACAGCCGATTCTATACACTTTATAGATAGTTCGAAAAACAATCCTACATCATGGCAATGGAATTTTGATGGCTTTGCCAGCCAACCATCATCGCCAAATCAAAATCCTACTATAGCCTATTCAAAAGCAGGTAAGCACTTTGTAAGCCTTACTGTTAGCAATACTTTAGGCACTCGTACTTATTTAGATTCGTTAACGATAACGCAAACACCCAATGCTAACTTTTCTTATGTAAGCAATATTTGTGTGGGTTATAATTCTATCATTGCTTACTCAGGTACTACATCGGGTACGGCTATTTATACTTGGACATTTGGCGGCGGCAACATAGCATCGGGCAATGGCGCTGGCCCTTATCAAATTAATTGGAGTTTACCTGGTTCAAAAAATGTAACCTTAAATGTGAGTGATAATAATTGTGTTTCATCAGCTGCTAATATTATTAATGTAAACCCATTGCCTACTGCTAAATTTATTTTTGCAAAAATAGGCACTGCCGTAACCTTTACCAATCAAAGCTCTGGCGCTACTTCGTATAATTGGTCGTTTGGCGATGGCACACAAAGTACAGTTCAGCACCCCATTCATAACTATACAAAAAATGGAATGTTTACCATCACACTTACGGCTCAAAATGGAAATTGTGCAGCCATATTTTTAGATACAGTAATCATTACCACAGCATCGGGCATAGAGCGTAAAATAGATGAAAATGAAAACTTAATTATTACACATGATAATGATGCATCGCAACTAATTGTTAAATGGATTTCGAATAGAAATTTGAAAAACATTGAATTGTATAACATGCAAGGGCAATTAATTTTCGTTAAAAATAATATTACTTCAAATACCACAACAATCAATACTTTAAGCTTTGCTGCTGGTATTTATTTAGTAAAATGTATGACAGAGAATGGAAATGTTATTTCGAAAAAATGGAGTGTAGAGCGGTAATGGGATTATTTTTTGAGAGTGAGTTTTAAATAAATTTCTTTATAGAAAAGATTATCAGCACCTTTTATTAAAAATATTTCGTTACTTAACATTTTACTTTCTTGAAAGAAAAAACAATTGAACGGATTAAGTTTTGAAGGATAGCCTTCGCATTTTAAATTGTACTGAAATGAATTTTCAAAAAAATCATGTCGCATTCTAAAAACATAAAAACTTACTCTATAAGTATCCCCTATTTCATTTTGATTCATGATGAAAATGCAATCATTTGAAACTAAAAATTGTTCGCCATAAATTTGCTCATAAGCATTTTTTGTTGGAATAATTGCAAATCGAAAACTATAAGTTGGGAGAAATGAATCAAATTCATTAATTAAGTAAACGTTATTGTTTTTATTTTTTATTGTTCCTAAATATTCAAAAGAATTTCCCGAATTTTCATGTATTACCATCAAATCAGGATAATAGTTTTTGATTTTGTGATTCATCATTCCATATTTTAAAATTCCGTTTTTATATAGTAATAAGGAGTCTTTATCCCACTTAAAATCACTTGTATCCCTTACAAATTCAATATTTAATGATTTTGCTTTTGCAAAAGTTGTTGAATCAATATACTCTAAAGTGAATGGCAATGAATCGGGCAAATTTATTTTTTGTGCAACCGAAATTTTGCAAAAAAATAAAATACTCAATAAAACCAAACTTGATTTTTTCATCAATTTGAAATCTGTAATTTGAAATTTTAAATTCATCACACTATCGTCCAACCACCATCTACCATTAAATTATGACCAGTGATATAAGCTGCATCATCACTCAATAAAAAAGCAATTGAGGGTGCAATATCTTTTGGTAAACCCATTCTTTTAAGCGGTACTTTTTTGTTGTAATTTTTTACAAAATTTTCATTTTGATTATCAAAAATTCCACCTGGTGAAACCGTGTTTACTCTAATTCCAAATTGCCCATTTGCCGAAGCTAAGTATCTTGTAAGATTAACGATACCACCTTTTATGGCTGAATAAATTATGGCATTGCCCATTTGTGTGCCTTCATAAATTGAAAAATCAGGCGCTTGCACACCATAGATAGAAGCCAAATTCACAATGCTGCCAAAGCCTTGTTGCTTCATTTGTTTAATGATTTTGTTGCAGCATAAATAGTAACCGTTTAAATGCATATCTACATTTTTTCGCCAGCTTTCAAAAGGTAAATCTTCATCGGGCATTCCCCAATCTGCCGTTCGTGGATAAGCATTATTTACCCAACCATCAATTTTGCCATGCATCGCAACAATAGATTTGATGCAGGTTTCAACCGATTCTTCATTTGTAATATCTAATTGATATTGGTCGTTAGCCAAATCAGTTTCTGTTTTTACATCGGCTTCAATCACTCTAAAACCTTTGCTGCGGCAGTGATTTACAAATTCACTACCCAACAATCCTTTTGCGCCAGTGATGACGATTATTTTTTGTGTCATAATTTTTTTTTTGATTTTAATCTAAACTCTATAAATTACCTCGTCATGGTGAGCTTGTCGAACCATTTTTTGATTTTGACAATAATTTGAGTTTTTCCCAATTTCTTTCAATCAATGCTTCTTTCTTTGCTCTACTCCATTTCTTTATTTGCTTTTCAAATTTAATGGCTTCTTGCGGTGTATTGAATAATTCATAGAATTTTAATTGCAAAGGTCTTCGTGCATAAGTATAACATTCATTAACAAAGCCATCTTGATGTTCCTTAAATCTTCCCTCAACATCGTTTGTAACTCCTGTGTAATAAGAGTTATCGGAACAAAGCAATATGTAAACGTACATGTTTTTCATTTCTGAATATGGTTCGACAAGCTCACCATGACGGGTTAATTTTGAAGATTTATTTACAAATAATCTGTGGGAAACTTTTACTCTAAACAAATTTTCAAAACTTCATTTGCTTCTTGCAAATCATTCATCGGTTTTTTGTGATGTTGCAAACAATCCATAAAATATTTCAGTTGTTCAATGTAAGTATAAAGTGGCTCTGTATGGTACTTTTCAATCACCTCATCCATTTTTATAATTTCATTACTCACCAAATCAATGGTATAAGTTTCATTTTTACAAACTAATTCAATTTGTCGTTTTACATCTCGGCGAAAATAATTTAACGTAACATTTACCGCAAAATTTTCATAGTCGAGTTGATAGTTTGCATAATCAACAGCATTAATTTTTAATGATGATTTATGCTTCAATAATTTATGCGATGATATTGGTTTGCCAAATAAATAGTAGCAATAATCCAACTCGTGAATCAAATCCAAATGAGCACCACCACCCATTGCAGCATTAGCACTATAAATTTTGTTATAGTCAACATTCTTACGCCAATCGGGTAAATAGCTGCCACAGTACACACTCACTTCATTTATTTTTTCGAGGAAGCCAATATTTTTTTTCAACCAAATAATGCAGGGGTGAAACCGCAAATTGCAGGCTACATAAGTGATTGGCGTTTTAAAATCAATTTCTTCTAATTGATGAAACAAAGGTTTTTCGATAAACAGCGGAATGTTTTTTTCTGAAAATTCTTTAATAGTAGAATAATGTTCGGCTGTTGGATTGCTGATAATGATGAAATCCAACTGATTCGGAATTTGTTTTTTTGAAGTGATAGAATGTACACCTTTCACTTCTTCAAATTTTTTAGAAGAACGCAAAGCAAAAATTTCAACAGCAGAATTAATCTGCTGCAATGCAGCAATATGTTTCTTTCCAATTGAGCCTAAGCCTATGATTAATACTTTCATGTTTTGTAGCTGCAATTTAGCATTTAAATTGGTAATTCAATTTTGATAAAACTAAAAAGGTGTTATCAATTTTCAGATAACACCTTTTTAAAAAATCATTTTATAATATTAATATTCTTCGCCACTTGCCGATTCTTCAGTTCCAAATTCGTCTTCACCAAATTCATCGTTACCGCTTCCATCTTCGTCGTTATCATTTTTTTCAATGTCTTCTCCTTCTTCGCCCATATCATCAGTTTCGCTGGCATCATAAATTTCTTCGGCTTCAAAACCTTCTATATCTTTTCCAACAATTGGTTCGTTGCCATATTGCTTAGGTGCAATACCTTCAGTTTTTGCAATTCGTGGATACTCATCTTTTTTCGAATCTTCTACAACGCCCAACAATTCAATTAAAAATGTCCATTCCATTTCAACATCATACACATAAATAAATTTTTCATGTGGGTCGTCAATAGCCATTGCCATTGCCATTTTCGACATTTGCTTTATGCCATCTTTTTTGTTTAGGCTTATTTCTTCGCCCATTATCCATCTATCATTTGTTTTATAAAATGAAGCTTCGTGTTTTGAATCAAAACCAAATGATTTTAAAATAGCAGTATGAAAATCTGAAAACAACTGCGCTGGTTTAATTTCAATATCTCTGAAAATGGTATCGTCTTGTTCTAAGGCTACTCTGAATTTAAATACTGACATTGTAAAATAGGTTTGTAGTGTTTGTAAGTTTAGCAAAGATAAAAAAGAATAAAAAACACAAAAATTTTATTCACTAAAAACTTAAATATTCTTCAAATAAAATTTGCAAATAAGATTGCATATTTTGTTGTTGTTTTTTCTTATCTGTTTCATTTTTATTTGTTGATTCGTATAAAGAAATGTTAGAAGTCTTATTGTAAGTGAATTGTGAGCTATCTGTAACAAATCCGCCGCCTTCGGTAAAGCTAAAATAGGCAAAGTGTTTTGTAGTAGGATTGAATAAATTTTTGCTCCAATTATAATCTTTTGCCGAAACATTTACCTGATGCAATACAGTAGATACAATATCATTTTGCGAACAAACTTGATTAAATACACTACCTCGATATTCATTTTTTATGGCGCCGCCCATCATTAATAATGGAATATGAAAACGCTTTGCATTAAAATAATCCCAATTCATGGGCGTATCATGGCTATGGTCGGATACTAAAACAAAAAGAGTGTTTGCATACCAATTAGTTTTTTTTGCTTTATCAAAAAAATCTTTCAAACATTTGTCGGCGTAATGGATTGAGTTGGTGTATTTATTCAAACTGCCATATTCGCTAAATTTATTTTGCATGGGCGCATCAAATGGCGAATGTGTACTAACCGTAAATATGCTTGAAAAAAAAGGTTTGGGTGTATGATTTAAATGCTTAAACCATTCGTCCAACATTAATGAATCATGTATGCCTAGTGTGCCCGAAGGAAGATTAGTAAAGTCTTTCTGCTCTTTTATTTCATCAAAATTATTGTAGTATAAATAGCTTTTAATGTTGCCATAAATTAATTGTCCGCCAAAATAAAATGAGGTGTGATAACCAATTTGTTTTAAATTTTTATTGATGCAATGCATCTTAGGATATTTTTCTTCGTTGGCAATAATAGATGTGATGGGTTGGGCAGGATAAGCGCTTAATACAGCAGGAATGCCCTGATCACTTAATGTGCCTGACGCATAACAATTTGAAAATAAAATTCCTTCATTTTTAAATTGCTCAAAATTGGGTGCAATGCCTTTTAAGCCACCTAAACATTCAATCATATCTGCGCTCCAACTTTCTAAAATAATAAAACAAATATTTGGTCGATTTGAATTTAATATTGAAATGGTTGTATCACTTTTTACAGCAAATAAATCTGCCACATTTTTTTGGGCAACAGATTTATCCATAAAAATATAAGGATTAGTATTTCCGTTTTTTTTGTTTTCTAAATAACTATGAACAATACGCCAACAGGGGTTTACAGCCGATTCATTCAAGAAATTTGTTTTCGAAAAATATACTTCACTTTCATTAATTGGTACTGGTTGTAAGCCTCCACGAATACCTACCGCAATTAAAAATGCACCTACTAATAAGGTTGAAATTGCATACAACATTTTTTTAAAAATAGAAGTTTGTTGAATTGGTAATGATGAATTAGACTTCTTCAGAAAATGATTATTAATGACCTCATCTTTATCTTCTCCAACAGAGAAGAATGGTATTTTCTGAAGAAGTCTGTTATTATGCTGAAAAAATTGCATTATTTTTTTGGCAAAATAAAATTGGATGTAGGTAAAAATCACAATTGCCGTAATGCCAATTATCCAATAAGATAAGGCTACAGATTTAAAAACTTCGCTTGGATGTTGAACATGCGAAAATAATTTGAAATGAATTTTTACACCCATTTCTCGATATACCACAATATCAATTGCTGAAAAAAGATTGGTTAAAAATAAAATTATTACTACATAATATTGCTGAAAACAATCAACCCATTTTGGTTTTAAATAAATGATAAATAAACCCAAAACTAATGGTAAAGCAATGGCATAACAAGCGGTTGAAATATCTAATGGTAGTGGCTTGTATACTAATTTCAGAATATCAATTACATCAAAATTATGTAGATGTTGAGATGAATTGAAAAGTAAAAAAAACAATCTATCGCAAGCAAATGCAATTAGAAAAATGAAAAACAGAACAATCGTTTTTTTTATAAATGTGTACATAAATTAACTGCTATATACTTCAATCAATCCTTCAGGAATATTAATTTCAATCTCTTTTTTTCGATGATAAATTTTTACAATGCTTTCGTCATTACAAGGCATCATTATTTCAAATGTTTTGTAATCAAACACCAAAATAGTTTGCGATGGCATTTGATACACATCTTTTGCAATGCCTATTTCGCCTAAATTCAAATCATTTATTTTGTAGCCAATTATTTTTTCATCTACAATAGTTTCCGATTTTTCAACATCTGCATCTTTCATCCAAACACTTATACCGCTTAATTTTGCAGCCGCTTCTCTAGTTTTTATTTCATCTAATTCAACTATTAAAGTATGATTAGTAAAGTTTTTAATATTGGTAACAATAAAGGGTAAAGCCGTTTCGGGGCTTTTACCAATCATTATAGATTTTAAATTTATGGGTGTAATAGATGTTTCGAAATGCAATTTTATTTCGCCACTAAGTTTATGTGCACCACCCAATTTACCAGCTTTTACCCATTCCATTTTTTTTGCCATTGGTGGTTATTTATTTTTAAAAATCGAAAAGATAGTTGAGCCATAATTTCGTTTCTTAAAAAAATTAGGATGATTCTCAAAGTTATGATTGGGGTTATGTTCCATCACAAACCATCCATCTTGATTTAACACATTAGCTTCAAATAATTTATCAGGAATGGTACTTAAAGTAGGCAATGGGTAAGGCGGTCCAGCAAAAATTAAATCAAATTTTTCGGTAGCACTTTGTAAGTATTTAAAAATATCCATTTTAAAAACGATGCAAGTTGGCGGCAGTTTTAACAACTCGAAATTGCCTTTAATAAATTGTACCAATTTTGCATCAATTTCAACTGTGTGCATATAGCTGCATCCACGTGAAGCCGTTTCGTAGCTTATGCTGCCAGTGCCACCAAATAAATCTAAAAAATGAATTTCTTCAAAATCAAATTCATTAATTAAAATATTAAACAAGCCTTCTTTGGCTATATCTGTGGTGGGTCTTGCCGGCATTATTTTTGGCGGCGAAAACACTCTGCCTTTAAATTCTCCTCCTACTATTCGCATGCTATAATTCCTGATAAGGTTAAAAATCGGTTGGGCACTAATGCTTTAAAAACACCTTGATGTTTAAGCGCCGCTCTGTTGGTTAATTCTATTTGTTGAAAAAATTTGCTAAGTGTGGTATAGTATAATGATTGCTGAACTATTTCGCCACCAATTAATAATTGTGGTTGAACCATTTGATGTTGTTGCGCCGCTAATTGCAAAAAATATACAATATCTTCGGGTGTGGTGATGGCATAAGTGTTCAACATTTTAAGTTGTTTATTTTGCCACAAAGCAATATCAAACGAGTTGGAATGAATATTACACAAAATAGCATCTTCATTATTTTGCATCAATTCTTTTACTTGATGTGTTAGCCCTGTTAAAGAATGTTTGGTAATAATATTGCTACAAAATGATTGTAAGGCTATATTAATTTTACTATTTATTTCATACACCAATTTTGCATTTAGTAAATCTACATCATCCGTATTTTGCCAATTATCTGTTGATTTTTTTGCCGAAAATTCTTTAGGCAATAATTGAAAATTAATATTCTGAAAGCAAACTGTAAACTTACTTACAGCCAGTTCGCTTAGCCAATTCAACTGTTTTCGGATGGCTTTAATATTTTCGGCATCAAAAAATGTTTCGGTATTATTTAACGAATAATGTTCGAAAAAAATGGGGGCTGCATCGTGTATAGGTGCGCCTGCTATATAAAAATTATTGCCATCTATTTCGGCAAATAATCTTAAACCTTTAGTACGAGATTGTTCCCAATCGGGTGCATAAAATTTTTCGGATAATATGGGTTGGTGTGCTGACATATTGATTGCAAAGAAAATAAAAATTGAGTTAGTATTTTTTATTGATTTTATTTAATAATATGATATATTTGAAATTCTAAATTTAACCAAAAATGAAAAAACTAACCTTATCATTTTTACTATGTACTTTATGGCTATCATTTTTTACTACTACAAAAGCGCAAACCTATTGCCCACCAAATATTAATTTCGAAAATGGTGGTTTTACAAATTGGATTTGCAATGTAGGCGCTGTAACATCAGGCACAACTGGTAATGCTGCTACACTTACCTATCCTATCAATCCAACAGGACCAAGTATAACTCAACACGTTCTTAAAACAAGTGGTTTAGACACTTTCGGACAATTTCCTACAGTTTGTAATTACATAAATGGCAATCATTTTTCAGTTAGATTAGGTGATGAGCAAATAGGTGCAATTTGTGCTCGAATGAATTATAAAATAAATGTGCCTACAAACAATAATAATTTTTCGCTAACATTTTATTACGCTTTAGTATTTCAACAACCAAGACACCCTTTTGAAGCACAGCCTGGCTTTAGTGTTACTATTATTGATTCTGCTACTAACTTACCCGTTAATCTATGTTCTAATTTTTATATAGTTCAACCTGTAAGCGGCATGTTAAATGGATTTTTAGTTTCACCTATTTCGCCTTCTTGGGATTCCATTTATTATAAAGGTTGGACTGCCTCAACACTTGATTTTTCGGGCTTAGCAGGGAAAACTATTTATCTACAATTTGATGCTTTCGATTGTGCTTATGCTGGTCATTTTGGGTATGCTTATGTTGATTTACCAAATAATTGTAATGGTAATTCATTTACTCAAGGTTCAACTTGTTCCTCAGCTAATTTACCACAATTAATTGCTCCTGGTGGCTATAGTGCTTATCAATGGTACGATTCTAGCTTTACTAATTTATTGAGTACTAGTGATACATTTTTTATTCCCACTTCGCCCATTGATACTTCATTACATTATTGTGTACTTACGCCATTAAATAATTGGGGATGCATGGATACGGTTGCTATTAAATACAATCCAAATCCAGTGGCAGTAGCCAATTTTAATTATCCAACATCTTATTGTGTAAATAGCGCTACTCATTTTATTGATAACTCATTTACAACAATTACAGGCGCATATATTAATGAATGGGCTTGGAATTTTGGTGATATTAATGCTACATCAAATAACCCGAATACAGATAGCACAGAAAATCCAACTCATATTTATTCGGCAATGGGAAATTATACAGTTTGTTTAATTGCTCATTCCAATATTAATTGCTTAGCCGATACCATTTGCCAAACCATTAATATTAATAGAGTTGCCCCTATTTCTATCATTAAATTTACAAAAGATTCTATTTGTGGATTAGGCGATACCACTACTATATATCCTATAAGCTCAGCAATTGTAGGCTATACTTATCAATGGATAATAGACCCAAATGCAATAGTAGTATCGGGCAATTTAAATGCTCATCAACCTATTGTATTAAAATATAAAACAACAGGCAATCATACTATTCAGTTTGTTGCCACACCACCACCTACAGATACAAATTGCACTACTACTGCTATAACGCAGGTTTATGTGAAAGCAATTATTCCATTTATATCTATTATGGGCGTTGATTCTATCTGCCCCAATAATACAACAACGCTTTCTGTTAATAATACGGCTAATAATTGTGGCGCTGCAATAGTTCCCTGTAATTCTTCAACCAATATTTCAACAATTGGTACAAATAGTTCAACAACTGCTGGTTTGCCTACACCATTTTATGGATTTTATACCGAGCAAAAAATGCAGATGATTTATACTGCTGCCGAATTAAATGCTGCTGGATTTTATGGCGGTCAAATTTCGGAAATTGCATTTGACATTACTTCAAAAGGAAGCACTGCTCCATTTCAAAATTTTAATATTAAATTGGCTTGTATTTCTTATTCTGATTTTAATTTACCAGCCACATTTGATACTTCAATTTCTAAAACTATAGTTTATTCAAATAATGCATATAGTACTATTGTTGGTGTAAATAGTTTTCCATTCAATATTGCCAATTATTCTTGGGATGGTACTTCAAATTTGTTAGTAGAGGTTTGTTTTGACAACGGAACAACTAATTACACACAAGCTGATAATGTTAAAAAATCAAACTTGGGGGTTGGGAATATTAAATGTGTTTATGCTTTTTCGGATAATGACCCTTTAGACGGCTGCGATGTATTATACGATGGTAATGTTATTTACCCTGCTACATTTACTTTTAATGCTAATGATAGACCTGATATAACTTTTAAAAGTTGTAACTTGAATGTATTTCCAACTAATACTACTTTTAATTGGTCATCAAATCCATCAGGATTTTCATCAACAAATCAAAATATTGTTGTTAGTCCATCAGCAAATACTACCTATACAGTTACTGCTAATGATAATGGATGTATGTTTAGTAAAAACCATGTTGTAAAAATTGCATCACTTTTTAATGTACAAATAAATCAATCATTATGTATGGGTTCAGTTTATACCTTCAATGGTAAAACTTATACTGCAACTGGGGTTTATTATGATACCATTCATACAAGTGTTGGTTGTGATACAATGTTAATTTTAAATTTATTATTTACTAATTTTTCAAAATATATAACTGTAACTGATTGTGCTCCATATTTTTTCTATGGCAATTGGATATCAACAACAGGTTATTATTTCGATACAATTCCATCTACAACCAATGGCTGTGATACAATTGCATCACTTAGTTATATTTATTTACCAACTACCTCAACACATAATGGTTTAATTTGTAACGGAACTCCATATTATTATTCAAATAAAGTATACAATAGTCCAGGTATTTATATTGATACAATTCATACTGGAAGTTGTACAACCATTGATACTTTAATACTTACACCGTATTTTGCGCCAACTACTGTTATAAAAAATGGCAATACATTATATGCTGTTAATACATCGCCTAATATTTTTTATTATGAATGGATAGATTGTAATACTCCATCAAATATTCTAACCCAATTTAATCAAAACTTTTTTACGCCATTCAATTCTGGTTCGTATGCCGTTATAATTTCAGATGGAATGTGTTCTGATACATCTGCTTGTTTTGTTTTTAATACAAATTGCATAGCTAATTACTCTGTTAATTACGACACTTTAAATAATACATTTATAGTAACCCTTGATACCATTACAGCCCAACAAGCCACAAGCTATTTATGGAATTTTGGTGATGGTTCTACTTCAACATCAGCCACACCAACACATGTGTATACTGTTGATACAACGTATAATGTTTGCCTACAAATAGTTACTGCTATTGGCGATACTTGTAACTATTGCCATATTATCGGTAAAGATTATCAAGGGCATATTATTAAAAATGCAGGCTTTACTATAAATATTAAAAATCCATTACTAAATGGTATAGGCAATAGTTTAATGGATGATAATCATTTTAGTATTTATCCTAATCCATGTGGAGAGAAGTTATTAGTTACTGGTTATCAGTTATTAGATAATACAATACAAATTATGGATGTGTTGGGTAGAACACAAATGGTTCGACAAGCTAACCATGACGGCAGTTCGATAGTTGGTCATGCTGAGGAAGGAAGCATCTCTATTGATGTTTCGGCATTACCAAGTGGTATTTATTTTATAAAAGCTACTGATGTAAATGGGAATGTGATGAATGGGAAATTTGTGAAGGAATAGATGTGTATTTTTTTAAAATAATCCATCAATTGATTTTTTGAAATCTAAATTTAACCTAAAATGAAAAAACTAACCTTATCATTTTTACTATGCACTTTATTGCCATTATTTTTAACTACTGCAAAAGCGCAAACCTATTGCCCACCCAATATTGGATTTGAAAACGGCAATTTAGCGAATTGGGAATGTAATGTAGGAAATGTTTCTCAAGGAACAGTACAGAGTAATCCAACTATATTAAATTTCCCATTAATTCCTACAGGAATATCCCCCATACAACACTATTTAGTTAGTGGAGGATTGGATCCATATAGTGGAATACCAATGGTGTGCCCTTTAATACCGAACAATCTAAGTTCAATCAGATTAGGTGATGACAACATATCTATGGTTGCTGCTCAATTAAAATACAAATTAACAATTCCTGCCAACAACAATGATTATGATTTAATTTTTTACTACGCATTAGTATTACAAGATGGGTCACATACTGTAGATGGACAATCTAGTTTTCGGGTAAAAATAATAGATTCAATAACAAATAGTATTATTCCCTCTTGCTCAAATTTTTCAATATCAGCTATAAATTCTACCCAATTCCTATTAGGTACATTCTTTGGAAATTCATCAACCATGTGTACATCATGGCTGGCTTCAAAAATTAATATTAAAGGGTTTGCAGGTAAAACAATTTACTTAAATTTTGAATCAGGGGATTGTGCTTATGGTGGCCACTTTGGATATGCCTATTTAGATTTTCCAAATAATTGTAACGGAACATTAATACAAAGTTACAATTGCTCTCAAATAAATGGACCAACTATATTTTCAGCACCGGTAGGATTCTATTCTTATAATTGGTATGATTCGGGCTATGTAAACATACTTGGCAATTCCCAAAACCTAACAATTCCGAACACACCTAGTGGAAATTTACAGGTGAATTGTATCACTCAACCATTAAATAATTGGGGATGTAACGACACTTTAACAACATCTTATCAATCAAATGCTCAAGTTCAAAGTGGTTGTTTTTCTCCTACTACTTATTGCACAAATTCAAAAGTTCATTTTTCAGATAATTCATTTTCAAATTTACCAGGGGCAAACATAAATCATTGGTTTTGGGATTTTGGTGATCCAAATTCAACTTTAAATAATCCAAATACTGACACCATTAAAAACCCTACACATTACTATAGTACCCTTGGAACATATACGATAAAGCTAATTGCAAATTATAATAATTGTCTTTATGATACCACGATGCAATTGATTAGTATTAATCGGAATCAAGCACAATCAACTACCATTTATGCATCAAAAGATTCAGTATGTGGATTGTCTGATACTGTTACATTTTATCTTAACACAATTAATTCAACCCTAAGTTATAATTGGGAAATAGATTCATCAACCATTTTGGTTTCAGGCAGTTTAACTTCTTCCAATCCAATAATTGTTAAATTTATTAAAGGTGGAAACCATATTGTTAATCTAATTACATCTCCTCCAATGTTTGATACACTTTGTCCTACATTCGGTTCCAAGAATATCTATGTAAAAGGCATGGCTCCCAATATTACGCTTGTTGGAGTAGATTCTGTTTGTTCAAATAATTCCACAAACTTAATTCTCTTATCACGACCTTTAAATAGCGGACCTACAGTAAATAACTGCACAAGTCAATCCACTTTTTTGGCGATAGGAAACAATATTCAAACTTCAGCAGGATATTCGCCAACAATTTTTAATGGGCTTTATACAGAATCAAGAACTCAATTAATTTATACAAAAGCCGAATTAAATCAAGCTGGGTTTTATGGTGGAATAATTTCTGAACTAACTTGGAGTGTAATTAATAAATCATCTATAAAACCGTATCAAAATTATACCATTAAGTTAGCTGCTGTTTTTTATAACACTTTACCATTTGGTAAATTTGATACCACAAGTACTAAAACAATTGTATATTCAAATGCAGCTTATAATTCTACAATTGGATATAATACATTTATGCTAAATCAAGCATTTCAGTGGGATGGCTTATCTAATTTATTGGTTGAAATTTGTTACGATAACGGAACAATAAATTTTTCAAATTCGGATTTTGTAGCACAAACTACAATGCCAAGTCAAGGGTATTGCAATTTTTCGCAATCTGATAATAACTTGCTAGATGCCTCTAATAATAGCTATCCAAAAAATGGTTATATCTCTACCATTTTAAATAGACCAGATTTAATTATTAAAGGATGTAATTCAACTATAAACTCTTCAAATTATTCAATTAGTTGGAGTTCGAATCCAATTGGTTTTAATTCGAATAATGATACAGTTTCAATTTCACAAACAGTGAATACAATTTACACAGTTTCAATTTCATCAAACAATTGCATTTCTACAATAAATCATCCTATTAAAATTAGTACTATTTATCATGATACATTAATAAAAAATATTTGTGGCTTTCCATTTATTTTCCATGGTAAAACATATTTAAACGGTGGAGATTTTTATGATACCACAATGCATGCTTCTGGATGCGACACTATCACTTATTTAAAACTAAGACATTTCAATTTTAACATCAACAAATTTGAAACTATTTGTCCAAAAGATTCATTTTTATTTTACAATACTTATTTAAAAAATGCTGGAACCTACAGCCACACTATTTCATCTGCAAATAATTGTGATACAATTTTATACTTGAATTTAAATGTATTATATAATTATGATAATATTCAAAAAAACATTTGTCATGGACAATCTTTTATTTACAATAATAAAACATACCGCAATCCTGGCAATTATACTGATACTATAATTGCATTAAATGGATGTGATACTATTTTAACAATAAATTTAAATATGTATTATGAAAGTAAGAATTTGAATATCTCAATATGTCAAGGATTATCATACAACTTTGGTGGTAAAATTTTAACAACAACTGGTTATTATTATGATACGATAAATGGTATTAATACATGTGATACAATTATCCAATTGGCGCTTAGTGTTGATCAATACATCTATTTGTATAAATATGATACTATCTGTAGTTCTCACAATTTAATATTCAACAATAAACCAATAAAAGTTGCAGGAATTTATGTTGATACCTTAAATAGTGTTTCAAGTTGCGATACAATTATTTTTTTAAATGTATACAAAAAAAACATTCCTATAAAATTTATAAATGCCAATTCATGCCATGGTATTAATTATAATTTTAATAGTAAAATGCTAACAACAAATGGCACCTACTATGATACCATTCAAACCACTTTAGGATGTGATACAATTGAACAATTAAATTTGAATTTTAATTATAATACAAAGTTGATGAATGCTTCAATATGCAATGGTTCTTTCTACCAGTTTAATGGCAAAAATTTATTTACAAGTGGATTGTACTATGATACGATACTAACTCCTCATTCATGTGATACTATTTTAATCTTAAACTTAAGTGTAAATAACTCCTATTTCAATACACAACATGTTTCTATTTGTAAAGGCTCAAGCTATTACTTTAAGAATATGAATTTAAGTTTGGGTGGTATTTATATCGACTCATTTATATCTAAATTTGGTTGCGATTCTTTGAATATTCTATATTTAAATGTAGATAGTATTGATAATGGAATTACTCAAAATGGAATAGCATTAGAATCTGATGAAACAAGTTCTTTAGCAAACTATCAATGGATTGATTGTATAAATTTGAATGCCCCAATTCCGAATGCTACAAACAAAAATTTCGTTCCATCAACTACAGGTATTTATGCAGTAATTGTAACAAAAGGCAATTGCATTGATACATCAGATTGTCTTTACTATTACCAAAATTGTATTGCCCATTTCAATACTAATTATGATACCTTAAATAATACATTTATAGTAACCATTGATTCTATTACTTCACAACAGGCTAATAGTTATTTATGGAATTTTGGTGATGGTTCTACCTCAACATCAGCCACACCAACGCATATGTATACTGTTGATACAACCTATAATTTGTGTTTGCAAATCAGTACAGAATTTGGCGATGTTTGTTCTTACTGCCACATTATCGGTAAAGATTATCAAGGGCATATTATTAAAAATGCAGGGTTTACTATCAATATAAAAAATCCATTGCTAAATGGCATTGAAAATAATTTAACAACCGATAATCATTTTAGTATTTATCCGAATCCATGTGGAGAGAAGTTATTAGTTACTGGTTATCAGTTATTAGATAATACAATACAAATCACGGATGTGTTGGGTAGAACACAAATGGTTCGACAAGCTAACCATGACGGCAGTTCGATAGTTAGCCATGCTGAGGAACGAAGCATCTCTATAGATGTTTCAGCATTACCAAGTGGTATTTATTTTATTAAAGCTACTGATACAAACGGCAATGTGATGAATGGGAAATTTGTGAAGGAATAAAATTACTTTTTTTTATTATTGGTATCTTGCAAAAAAAATTAAATGAAATTTTTCATTCTTGCTATCCATCTATTTTTAATTTCTGCTGTATCGGTTATTGCACAAAGCAATATTAAATTTAAAATAAAAGATGCTGCTACTACTTTGCCACTGCAAGGTGTAATTGTGGTAGCTCATAATGGCACAGATACTAAAGTACCAACTGGTGGCGTAACAAATGAAAATGGAGAGCTTTCTTTTATACTTACAAACGATTCAATTTATCAATTTACAATTTCATTTATTGGCTACGAAAAACAAATTAAAATTGTAAATGCAAATTCGAAAAATGATGTACACATTAAAATCGAATTACAGCCACTCAATAATCAATTAAACGAAGTTCATATTTCGGCAAATAGAACCAATGCACGAATTGAAGATATTGCAACCAAAGTAGAAGTATTGGGCGAAGAAGAAATGGTGGAAGAAAGCACCATTAAACCAGGCAATATTGCTAGTTTATTAGGCGATTTATCTATTATTCATATTCAGCAAACATCTGTTGTTAATGGCAGTTCGGTAGTACGAATGCAAGGTTTAGATGGACAATATACCCAAATGGTAAGAGATGGATTACCCATGTATGAAGGCTTTTCGGGTAGTTTTGGTTTATTATCTATTCCGCCATTAGATTTAAAACAAGCCGAAATAATAAAAGGCTCTGCCTCTACATTGTATGGTGGTGGCGCTATTGCAGGTTTAATTAATTTAGTTTCGAAACAACCAACCGATAGTTTGCAAGGCACTTTATTGCTCAATCAATCATCATTAAAAGAAAGCAATGTGAATTTGTTTTTAGCAAAACGAAATAAGAAAACGGGCTATACTTTTTTTGCAGCACAAAATTTTCAACAAGCGGTTGATGTAAATAAAGATGGCTTATCGGATGTGCCATACCTTCGTCAAACTATTGTACATCCTCAATTTTTTGTATATCCTACTAAAAAATCAAACATCATTTTTGGATTACATTTTGTTCATGAAAATAGAATAGGTGGCGATATGGAAGCTATTAATGTAGGCGAAAATATTGCTCATTCTTTTATCGAAAAAAATAAAAGTAATAGAATTTCAGTTGATGTAAAATCCAATTTTTTTATTCATCATCATCATCTAAATATAAAAGCAATAAGCAGCTTGTATGATAAATCAACCTTTCAAATGGCTACTACTTTTAGTGGAAATCAATTGCAAAATTTTGTTGAAATAAGCGATGCTATAGAGTACAATAAACATAAATTGGTGTATGGCGTTTCAATGAATAACGAAAATTTCACCAAGCAAAAAAATGCTTTTGATTCTATTTTTAATTATCAATACACAACGCTTTCAGCATTTATTCAACACGATTTTGCTATCACCAAAAAAGTATCAACCGAGCTGGGTTTAAGATTAGATAATCATAACAGATACGGCAATTTTGTATTACCAAGGTTAAGCATTTTATATCGCCCTAAAAATAAATTATCAGTTAGAATAGGCGGTGGTAGCGGTTATAAATCGCCAGCATTATTTAGTAAACAAACATCTGAATATTATTTTTTGCAATTTACTATGCCTACGCAGGGCATAAAACCCGAAAATTCATTTGGCCTAAATGCCGATATAAATTATCATACCCATTTCAAAAAAATATTAATCACCATCAATCAAGCATTGTATTATACGCAAATAAAAGATGCTGTGTTTGTGCAATTGCAAAGCAATAATTTTTTGCATTTTTTCAATTCAGATGGGTTGGTTAAAAGCGATGGAACAGATACTTATATTCGGTTTAAATATGATGATATAGAATGTTATGTAGGCTACAATCATACTATTGGTAAAAAAATAGTAAACCAAGTTTCGTCTTTTTTAACGCTTGTTCCGCAAGATAAATTTTCAACCACTTTGGCTTATGAAATTGAAGGTAAATGGCGAACAGGCATTGAAGCTAGTTATAATGCCAATCAATATTTACCTAATTTATCGAAGGCAAAAAACTACTGGTTTTTTGCAGCTATGATTGAACGGAAATTTAAATTTGGTAGCTTAGTTTTAAATGCCGAAAACTTGTTAGATTATCGTCAATCAAGAAAAGAAAGCTTGTATGTAGGCACTATTCAAAACCCACAATTTAAGCCACTTTGGGCTCCTATTGATGGCAGAATAATAAACTTAAGTTTAAAAATAAATATTTAGATTTTAACTTCGAGAAAATTTATACCATGAAATTATTTTTTTCATTCTGTTTGGTAATCACAAGTTTAGTTTGCCAAGCACAACTAAGTTTTATTCATTTGCCTAACGATTCAATTGTAAGAAAAGGCAAACTGGATTCAATCGAATATTTAAACATTAATTTGAAAAATATTTCTACTAATAATATTGCTTTACAATGGACATTAATAAGTAAAGCATTGCCACCAAATTGGGCATTTTATATCAATGATAATTATGCAAGCTATCCTTCATCTGCGGCTTCAGCTATTATGACTGCTATTGTGCCAAATGGTATAGCCAATTTAGATATTGCAATTGAAGCAAAAGTTAATAATGGAATTGCAGTTTTAACTTATGCTGTAAATGATACAGCCAACAAGATGCTAAAAGATACATTATCTTATATTTTGATAGTAAATTCTACCTCTATAAATACTGTTGATGCAAGTAAATTATCAATCATTTATCCAAACCCTACTACAAATGAATTAGTACTTCAACCCTATAATAATGTATTTAAATCAGTAGAAGTATTAAATAGTAATGGGCAAAAATTGGAGGTTGCAATTCAGTACTTCAACAATAATATCCGATTGTTAATGGCTGATTTACCAGCGGCTATTTACTTTTTAAAAATAGAAGAAATAAATGGAGAAATTTATTTTAAAAAAATCATGAAACAATAATTTCATACCAACAGATTCTTGATTAATTGAAAATTCAATTTTAACTTCGACAAAAATTTAAAACAATGAAAAAAATAAATATTCTTATTGCGCTGCTATTTACATCGCAATTTTTATTTGCTGGAAAAATTAGCGAATACGAAGTACCTAAAGAAGTAAAAACTAAGTTTGCCGAAATGTTTCCTAATCAAAATGTATCAAAATGGGAATTTGAGTACGGAAATTATGAAGCAGAATTTACATTAAATAAGATTGAAACATCAGCTTTATTTTCGCCAGCAGGACAATGGTTACAAACCGAAACTGATATTAAAATTGATGTATTGCCTATTTCAGTAATCGAATATATTAGCAAAAATTTAGCAGGTAAAAAAATTAAAGAAGCCGCTAAAACTATTGATGCTAAAGGAAATATTACCTATGAAGCTGAAATAAGTGGCGAAGATTATATATTTGATGCTAAAGGAAATTTTTTAAGAAAACAGCCTGCTTAATAGATTGACAAATATTTTAAAAAGGAAGCTATATAATAGCTTCCTTTTTTTTATTTAATTATTTTTTAGTTGATTTCAAAATCTTCACATTAGCCTACATAATACTTATCAATTTTTTTTGAATAAATTATATACACCTTCATAAATTAAAAAACCTCAACAAATATTGTTGAGGTTTTAATGTGGTGTGGGCCGGGGTTGAACCGGCGACACATGGATTTTCAGTCCATTGCTCTACCAACTGAGCTACCGCACCATTTATTCTGCTTTTTTTAACGGAGTGCAAATGTATGTTTTTGTTTTTTATTTTTTAAAATATTTTCAGTTTTTTTATTTTAATCCATCAAAAAATCTGCATTTATTAATTCATTATTATGAAATGATGAACACAAAGCATAGCTAAAGCCCTTTCGTAGTGCATATCCTGCGGCTTCACCATTTTTATTAATAGCTATAAATGCAATCTGTTTATCTTTTAATTTTTCGCCTCTCATTTTTACAGCCCTTTCTAAAGCTGCCTTACAAGCATCTTTTGGCGATTTGCCTTGGCGCATTAATTCAACTACCAAATGACTACCTGCAATTCTGATTACTTCTTCACCATGCCCCGTAGCTGCCGCCGCACCCACTTCATTATCTACATACAACCCTGCACCAATAATTGGCGAATCGCCTACCCTACCACGATATTTAAACCCCATACCACTTGTAGTACATGAGCCACTAATGTTCATTTTAGAATCTAAAGCCAACATGGCTATTGTATCATGATTATATTCTCCATTATCAAAAATATCGGGTGGATTGGGACCAAATAAATGATGGCGGTGATGTTTTTTATTTCCTATATTTTCAATATTCATAATAGGTTTATATTCATTTTTCTTCAACCATTCTTTATAATTTTTTTCAGCATCTGCCGATAATTTTTTCGGCATTAATTGAAAACCATTTTGCAAAGCAAATTGCTGTGCACCTTGCCCAACCAACATTACATGTGGCGAATTTTCCATAACTTTTCGGGCTACAGATATGGGATGTTCAATTTGTTCAAGGGCTGCTACCGAGCCACAGTTACCCTGTTCATCCATAATTGATGCATCTAATGTAACAATGCCTTCTCTATCAGGATTACCATTTAAACCCACACAACAATTTATTTCGCTTTCGGTAATTCTTACGCCAGCTTCAACAGCATCTAAAGCACTTTTGTTATCATTTAATAATTCCCAAGCTTTTGTGTTGGCACGTAATCCTGCATCCCAAGTGCTAATTACCAGAGGATAATTTGGTCGCTTTTTCATTACCGAATTAGCTACCGAAGCCAACGGAAGTATGGCAGTTGCTAATGCTGTTTGGGTTATAAATTTTCGTCTGCTTGTCATATTTTTTAGATTAAAATTTCTTAAAGATAAATGATAAAAAATCATGATTAAAAAAATTACTTTTGAAAATGCAAAATTCAAATACATCAACACCAATTCTGGAAAATCAACAAATTGATAACCCAAAAATTATTAGAGGATGGGCATTGTATGATTGGGCAAATTCGGTTTATAATTTGGTAATTACATCTACCATTTTTCCTGCTTATTACGAAGGTATTACCAGCGGCAATAATGGCGAAATAGTTTTATTTGGAAGAACATTTGTAAACACTGCTTTATATAATTATGTGTTGGCTTTTGCCTTTTTAATAGTGGCTTTGCTCTCTCCTATCTTATCATCAATAGCCGATTATAAAGGAAATAAAAAATCGTTTTTAAGATTTTTTAGCACCTTAGGAAGCATAAGTTGTTCGATGCTATTTTTCTTTACCATGGATCATTTTGTAATAGGATTAATATTTGTAATACTTGCCTGTATTGGCTTTTGGAGTAGTTTGGTTTTTTATAATAGTTATTTACCAGAAATAGCAAGCGATGCAAAACGAGATGACGTAAGCGCTAAAGGTTTTACATTTGGCTATGTAGGAAGCATCATTTTACAATTGCTTTGTTTTGTGGTGGTATTTAAAAAAGAGTGGTTTGGCATTGCTGCCGAAAACAATGCCTTGCCAGCACAAATTTCATTTGTAATGGTAGGTATTTGGTGGTTTGGGTTTGCTCAAATTCCGTTAGCCATTTTGCCAAAAGGCACACCATCAACCAAACAAAAAAGCGATTCTAATTTAATTAAAAATGGTTTTTTAGAATTAAAAAAAGTATGGCAAGAATTGAAACACAAAAAAGTTTTAAAAACATTTTTGTTCAGTTATTTCTTTTACAATATGGGTGTACAAACAGTAATGTTGGTAGCTACTTTATTTGGTAAAAAAGAATTGCAATTACCCACCGAAGGATTAATAGTAACCATTCTTTTAATTCAAATTGTAGCCATTCCTGGTGCTATTTTAATTGCCAAATTATCTGATAAAATTGGCAATATGAAAGCGCTTATTTCTGTTATCATTTTTTGGATAATAATTTTGATAGCTGCTTATTATATCAAAACTCAAGTTCATTTTTACATATTAGGTGCCTTTGTAGGTTTTGTGATGGGTGGCATACAATCCTTAAGCCGAAGCACTTACAGCAAAATGATACCTGCTAATAAAGACACTACATCCTACTTCAGTTTTTTTGATGTAACCGAAAAAGTAGCCATTGTTATAGGATTATTAAGCTATGGCTATATTGAAGAATTAACGGGTAATATGCGCAATTCGATATTAGCAATAATGGTATTTTTCATCATCGGATTAATTATTTTAATACCAATTAGAAATAAAAAATTAAATGAAAGCTAAAATGGCTTATGATTTAGCCATTTATTTAAAACTGATGTATCGCCACTAATTTTTGCAATTACTTTATACTTCGATTTCCAAAGTGTAATTGACTCATTAGCTATTTCTTTTTTTACACAATAAGGAAATCTGCCACTTGCATGAACAAAGTAAATTTCATTACCATCATTCCAAATAAAGCCCGTATGTGTATCTAAGCCGAGCAAATAAATTCCAACACCTTGCAGTTTAATTTTTTCTAAAAATGGAATCATTGAATAATTAGTAAATCGATATAGTATTGCATCGTCACAAATAGCTTTTATCATTTCTTCACTACCTAATCTTGCCAATGCATTTTTCTCAATATTTAATCCCGATTGTTTTAAAACTGTAGTCACAAAATAACCACAGGCAATGCTCCCTTTGCCCGGTATTTCTGTTTTACCATTAAAATTCCAACGTGTACCATACCAATATGGAAACATAGTAATGATATGCTTTTCAAACAATTTTTCCGATTGCAACATTTTCTTATCACCTTCAATTTTTGTTGCAGAAAGCTCAATTAATTCATCTGAATTATTGCCAAGCAATTGATGATATTTTGAGGTTGTATAAATTAGCGAATGATACCCTGGCATCATTGTTTTATAAACTGGGTATTGCATTAAAAAAATAATTGTAGTTAAAATAAAAAACGAAAATGAAATCAGTATTATTAATTTTTGCTTTCTATTTTTTTTCATACAATGATTTTATAACCTAAATAATGTTGCGAAAATAATTCTATTTTCTGATTTTACTAAATCAGGTTTCCAGTTAATTGGCAGCGATGTGGTAGTATAGCCAGTTGGTGAGGTAACGCCGCCAGCACCAGCAAAATAAGGTACATTAGCTTCTCGATGTACAAACTCAATTCTAAAAGTGATGCTTTGATTCGGTATCCAATCAAAATTTGTTGAGGCATCCCAACCTTTAAATTGGTCGCCTGGGTTTGCAGAAAAGGGATGTGTGCCAGCTGTAGTTGTTGGGTTTGTTGGATTCGGCAACGGGCTTGCATCACCCGTAGGATACAGCACCAGATAGCGTCCGGGGTTTGTCATCATGCCGCCACCAAATGTGAAAGCAAATTTATTTTTGCAAAACCAAATTCGATTGTAAAACATTCCACTGATAAAATTTTGTGATGGCGTAGTCGAATCGCCATTGAATGCTTTTACACCACCGCCATTTTCAAAACCAAAATCACCCGTTAATGAAAACGCTGCTTTGCTGATTCCGCTTGCGTTTGGCTTGTTGTAATAGCGATACAGTAAACTATTATCTGAATGAAATCGTTTGCGATTTGGAATGCCAGCAGCATCTGTTCCAAAATAATCGTTAGTTAAAATTTTAAAATTTTCGTTAGCGCAATAAGTGATATTGCCACCCAAACCCGGCATGGTGTTGAATTTTCCGTAACTTTGCCAACCATTAATTACCCAACCTTCGAGCTTTAATTTTTTGGTTGGAAAAATTTGCAAACGCATTCCGTTAAAAAACCAAGGTGTATTGTCAGATGTGTAGGATGCTTGATACTCCCAGTTTTCGGGCTGATAATACGAATTCAAACCGATGTAACTCATAAACATTCCGAAGTCAACATTGATGCCGTACCACTTGTTAAAGTGGTAACCAGCGTAGGCTTCACTCAAATAGCGATACACATTTGCTAAATCATATTGCCCACGATAAACGCTAAAATCGTTTCTCGGAACTACAGTTGAACGAGTGCCAAATTGCGTCATAATTCTTCCTCTTGCATTTTTAAAAGTAAAATCGCCACCGAAATGAATGCCTGATAATTCCATTTCATTATTTCTTGCCAAAGCTGTTGAACCCACTACTGTGTTGTCATTCGGGTTGTTGAATGAATAAGTATAATTGGCATCAATTAAAATTGACGGAGCAAAATAGGGGTTATGAAACACCGAAGAATCTCGTCTGTCGTTTCCATTTAGCCAAGTTAAATCCATGCCTTCAAATGGAATTTTTTCTTGTGCAATAGCAGAAAATGAAATCAAAAATGTGAAGGAAAGAATAAGTAAGTTTTTGTTCATGATTTATCTTTTTGAATTTAAAATATTGGTTTTACTGATTTGAAAAACATGATTGAGTTGATACATTTTATTCACGGCATCATACTTTAACAACTCATCATCACTATGAAAATAAATGGCTATCCACTCTTGAAAGGATGCATCATTTGCAAATACTTTTTGAAGATTGTAGATAGAAAGCGGCACAATTGGAGATGAAGCATCTTTGCTAAAAAAATATTTTGTAACCGTTGCCGAACCTCTTGCACCTGCCGCCACTGTTAGCTTGTAGAGTAAAATAGTTTCCATTGGATTCAAGATTTCAAATTCATTTTTGTTGAAAAATCGAAAGGAAATATTGTCGGCGTTGCGATAACCATAAACAACATTCTTACTTAATTTAATGGTTGAATCTCCAGACGAAATTTTTATAAGTGGCGAATAAAAAATTTCGCCAACGCTGATTTTATATTTTTTTTGAGGTGATGAAGCGAACGAAATTTTGTGTTGTTGAAAATCTTTTGCTGTTAAATAAATTCCTGTTGAAGATGATTGTGCAAAAAGTATTGAACTTATCAAACAAAAAAATAGCAGCAAAAAAGTAAATTGTTTTTTCATTTTTTCAAATTGATTTGTCGTGTTAATTCAATATTTTGAATCGGTTGATAAACCAGTGGAATCTGCTCTAATTCTACATCACACTTATCTAACCCAAATGCCTTTTCATCACTTTGGCTAAAATGTTTTAAGAAGAAATAAGAACGCAAAAGCATTCCATCACGAAGTGCAAATTCATTTTCAACGGAAAGAAATTTTTCAATTACCACAAATTTGAAATCAGGTTCGGCATTATATTTTGTTGAACCATCAGGGCGAATGTGCAAATTCAATTCTTTGTTGGCAACCAAATCACACACAATTTTTTTGAAGTATAATTCGGTTCGTGGTTGCACTCTAAAGCCTACATTGATGTTCACTTTGATTACTTTATCATCCACTAATTCACTCACTTCATAATTTAAAGTGTAAGGTTGTTCAGTTCTGTTAATATGCACAAACCAATACACATCAGCACGTTTCGGCTTTTTTGAAAAAATAGATTTGATGATTTTATCTTCAATATCATTTCTATTATTTGCTTTGGTGAGATAAATTAAATGCGTTGAAAATTTTGGAATGGCATCATCTTCACTCAACTCTTTTAGTTGCAAACTATATTTTCCGAGTTGCGAAAATTTGGTAAAACGATTATTGATTTTTCTAGCAAAATACCACACATACATTGTCATAAAAATTCCCAATTCAAAAAATAAAAACATCCAGCGTTGCTTTATTTTAGCCACATTGGCAATGAAGAAGGAGAATTCTATAACACCAAACATGGCAAGAATTAGCACCACATAAATTTTATTCCATTTCAATTTGTAGTATAAAAAATAACCTAGCAAAACGGTAGTCATCAACATCGCAACTGTGATGGAAAAGCCATACGCAGCCTCCATTGCGCCCGATTCTTTGAAGTATAAAATCATCAACACACAACCAAACCACAGAATAGAATTTACACTAGGAATATAAATTTGACCTTTCAAATTGGTGGGTTGACGAAGCGTAACTCGTGGCCAAAAATTCAAATTCATCGCTTCGCTAATCAAGGTAAAACTGCCGCTAATTAAAGCTTGCGAAGCAATGATGGTAGCTGCTGTGGCAATTAAAATACTCGGCAACAGAAACCAATGTGGCATAATTTCGAAGAAAGGATTTCTATCGTTTAATGTTGCTTCGCCTTGATGCATCAACCAAGCGGCTTGCCCTAAATAACAAGCCACCAAACTAATTTTTACAAACACCCAAGTGATACGAATATTTTTTATTCCGCAATGTCCAAGGTCGGAGTACAACGCTTCAGCACCCGTTGTACAAAGAAATACTGCCCCAAGTAACCAAAATCCTTGAGGGTAATGCACCAACAAAGTGTAGGCGTAATGCGGACTTAACGCTTTTAAAATGTCAGGATAGTGTAAAATTTCTACACTGCCAACAATCAACAACATTCCAAACCAAATTGCCATTATTGGTCCGAAAAATTTTCCAATCATATCCGTTCCAAATCGTTGAAAGAAAAATAAGGCAGAAAGAATGGCGACTACAATGCTTATGGTTAAAGCATTTCCGGGTACAATCACATTTTCCAAACCATGTACCATATTCAATCCTTCGATGGCTGATGCCACGGAAATGGGTGGTGTAATTATTCCGTCAGCCAACAAAGTTGTTGCTCCTAAAATGGTTGGAATCACTAATTTTTTTCCATAGCGGCGAACCAAAGCGTACAAAGAAAATACACCGCCTTCGCCTTCGTTATCGGCTCGTAAAGTGAGCCAAATATATTTGATGGATGTTTGAAAAACTAATGTCCAAAATACACAAGAAATGCCGCCATAAACCAATGTTTGTTCAATCGGGCGATTGCCGATGATGGCATGAAACACATACAGGGGGCTGGTTCCAATATCGCCATAAATAATTCCGAGTGCAACTAAAAGAGATGCAACCGTAACTTTATTTAAAGTAGAATGCGAATTATTTGTTGTTGAATTTTGCGACACTTCGTATAGAATTAGTACGATGCAAAAGTCGGTGAATGGTTATGGGTAAAGTGTAAAGAGTATGGGCGATTGTATAAAGAAATTATAAAGAGAATGCTATCAACAGAAGCGATAACCCACTCCACTTTCCGTAATTATATGTTTTGGTTGGTTCGGATTGGCTTCAATTTTTTTACGCAATTGGGCTACAAATACCCGTAGATACTGCGTTTCCATCTGTGCACCTACGCCCCAAATTTCTTTTAAAATAAATTGATGCGTTAAAACTTTGCCTTCGTTTTTTGCAAACAATGCCATCAAATTATATTCGGTGGCGGTTAGTTTTATGATAGTGTCATTTTGCGAAATTGTTCGTGCTGCAAAATCAATTTGTAAATCGCCACACACAATTATGCTGCTGCTTTCATCCGTATTATTTCTACGAATGGAAGAACGAATACGAGCCAGCAATTCGCCTGTACGAAAGGGTTTGGTAAGATAATCGGTTGCTCCATTATCCAAAGCCGTTACAATATCTTCTTCGCTGTGTTGCACCGAAAGCATGATGATTGGTTTGTTGTACCAGGTTCGTAATTCTTTCAAAATTTCATGTCCGCTTTTATCGGGTAAATTAATATCCAGCAAAATTAATTCGGGTGGATGATTGGCTGCCATTATCACACCTTCCTTTCCTGTGGCGGCTTGCCAGACTTTATAGTCGTTGCTTTCTAAAGCAATTTCTAACAGTTTACGAATTTGTGGTTCGTCATCAATCACTAAAATTTC
>JBEEMV010000184.1:0-22494 GCA_041192505.1 Bacteroidota bacterium | reverse complement strand
CTGTAACCAAAGCTGGTGCTATCTTCCATGTAAATAAATACAAAGGCAAATTCCATGGCGAAATACAACCTACAACGCCCAAAGGCTGATGAACAGTGTAGTTGAAGTGTTTGCCATCCATTGGAAAGCTTTCATCATGAAAATTTAAAATGGCGTTGGCGTAAAATCTAAAATTATCCGAAGCTCTTGGAATATCAACTCTTGTAGCCAACCAAACGGGTTTGCCATTATCCGTACTTTCGGCTTCGGCAAGTGCTGTTTTATTTTCGTCAATCAAATCGGCAATGCGAAATAAAATTTTGCTGCGTTCGGCTCGGCTCAAATTGCTCCATGCTGAAAATGCAGCATCGGCAGCAGTTACAGCCGCAGTTACATCCGCTTCATCCGAATCAGGAATTTGCGAATACACTTTGCCGATTGCTGGATTATAATTATCTAACCACTTATCATTTTGTGGTTTTACTAATTCGCCGTTGATGTAGTTGAGTATGGTAGAAGAGAGATTCATGTTGTTATTTATTAGATATAAGCTTAACCTTTTTGCAAATATTGTAATTCATTTTTTTGAAAACTAGCTCATTTTGGTTTATCCAAAAATAACCAGAAATTCCATTGTTTTCAGATTCGTTTTTTTCAGAATAAATCATTAAAAACTGATTGTTTACAATCGTCCAAATTTGTAAAGGAATCCCGTTACAATCTGTACAAATATCAGGAATAACAACAAAATAGTTCAAACTTTTATTAAACTTACATGTTCCCCAAAATTTTTTGTAATCTCCAGTTTCTTTGTTTATGACAAAAGTAAATGAATGTTCAGAAGGCAAATGTGATTCATAAATTACTTCAATATTAGAAGGAACCATTTTTTGTGGAGTAAAAACCATTTCAGGCATACTTCCAATAAAAACACTATCAAAAAATGGAAACTCTTTTCCGTTATTACATTTGATTATGAAATTATGCTTCGATGTGTCATAAAGCGAATTCCAATCTGCCTCTTTTTTTTCTTTTGTTAATGAATCAAATTGCTTTTCTGAAATTTTTGAAACAGTAACTTCAATCGTATCGTTAAAAATTGAGTTTGCTTTTAGTTGAAAAGCAAATAGTAGTAAAAAAGATATGGAAAGGAGCTTTTTCAGAAGCTATTTGTATTTTCTTTTTGGATTACGTTTGGCATGAAAAACCGAAACAATTACGACAGTATTTTTCTTTTTAGAAATTCTATAAATAATAAGAAATGGAAAATTTTGTAAAGGAAATTCGTGATGATTTTTTATTCGCTGAACAAAACTATTGGGATGTTTTTTAAAAGATTCAACGCTCGAAAATAATTCATTCAAAAACCTATCGCCTAATCCAACACTTTGTTCTTCGTACCAATCAAAAGCATTTAACAATTCGTTCTTTGCTTTTTTTGAAAATGAAACTTCAAAACCATTATCCATTTTTCGATGCTTTGTGTTTTACAATTTCATTTTTCAATTCTTTTATTGAAAAGCCTTTGTCCTTGCCGCTTTCCCAGTCTGAAAATCGTTTATCAAAATCGGCAACTAAAGTTTTGTCTTCCCACCAATTAGCTGTTTCGGCAATTTCGTTTTCAAGAATTGTAAAAATTGCTTTCACTTTTTTATCGTTTGCAGAACGGATATAGTCGAATAGTTTTGTACGAATGGCTAATGTTGTCATACTTAATTTCTTTATCACAAAAATAAATAATTTTTACCCACCAATTCAATCTAAATAATTGTTGATATAAAATACAAATTCCGTCAACTAACTGACGGAATTTGTATTTTATGCAATGATTTAATTCATCATCCTCAAAAAATCATCAAATAAATATTTGCTATCGTGTGGGCCAGGATTGCTTTCAGGGTGATATTGAACGCTAAAAGCTGGTTTATCTTTTACTTTAATTCCCTCCACCGTATTATCGTTTAGATTGATGTGCGTTACTTCTACATTCGGATTGCTTAATGCCATTTTTTCATCCACTGCAAAGCCATGATTTTGCGAAGTAATTTCGCATTTACCTGTTTTTAAATTTTTTACAGGGTGGTTTAATCCACGATGACCATTAGTCATTTTATAAGTTTTAATACCACAAGCTTCACTTAATAATTGATGCCCTAAGCAAATACCAAACAAGGGTTTGTTGGTAGCTAAAATATCTTTCACAGTATTGATGGCATAATCCATACTGGCTGGGTCGCCAGGGCCATTGCTAATAAAATATCCGTTAGGATTAAAATCGTTCATCTCGGCTAAAGTAGTTCGGGCTGGAAAAACTTTTAAATACATTCCTCTATCGGCAAGGCTTTTCAATATATTTTGTTTTACACCATAATCTATCACCGCCACTTTTAATTTTGCATTTTCATCACCAAAATAATAGGGCTGCTTGGTTGAAACTTCACTGCTCAACTCTCTGCCAACCATTGATGGCTCGGCGGCTAAGCGTTTTTTTAATTCGTCAATATCACTTATTTCAGATGATATAATACAATTCATCACACCTGCATTGCGTATATGTTGTACAATAGCTCTTGTATCTAAGCCTTGTATGCCCACCATGTTTTCATTTTCAAAATAATCTTGCACATTGCCATCGGCACTGTGGCGGCTATATTGCGGCATCCAGTTTTTACAAACTAAGCCAGCTATTTTCATCGAAGCACTTTCGGTATCAGTTTTTTTTACACCATAATTACCAATAAAAATATTGGTCATTACTACTATTTGTTTGTAATAACTTGGGTCGGTAAAAATTTCTTGATAACCTGTCATGCCCGTATTGAAGCATATTTCGCCAGTGGTTGTACCAATTTTTCCGGCAGCATAACCTTTAAAAACTGTTCCGTCTTGCAATAATAAAATGGCTGGTGTCATAATGTATTTTTCGATTGGGCAAAGTTAAAATGTTTCGGTTGGATATTGACCCACTTATAAATTTTTATTCAACAATTTTCAATAGGCGCCGTTTGCAAAATCTTTGTTGGCTTGCAGTTTTCTTCCTTTTTCAAAATCTCGTTTCGTTTTGTATTCAATGTCTTCCATTTCAAAAGTAAGCATTTCTTTTTGCTTAATAGCTTCTACATCTGCTTTGGCAACAGCTTGCACACCATCCACGTTTTTTATACAGTCTATTATTTTTTGAAGATTATCGTTGGCCCAGTCGCCGCTAAATCTTAAAATATAATCTGTTTGGCGCATTTCTTTTAAAAAATAATTTCCGTCCGATTTGTTGTTCAACAAACAAATTTCCATTTCACGTACATCACAATTAATGGCAAACCATACAAACTCAACGGCCTCTGCATTCATCATTACCGATAATGATTCTTGCTTTACTAAAGCCAAGTTAAAATGCTTGTCTAATTCTATACATATTGCAAAATCGGGTGATGTTGCTGTTATGGCAATTATACCGAAGTTGTATTCGGGTTCGAAAATTATGGTTGGTATTTTAGTTGCCACTTTTTATTTATGCGCCGCTAAATTGTTTTAAAAAACGAATATCATTTTCGCTAAATAATCGCAAATCATTAATCTGATATTTAAGCATCGTTAATCTTTCTATTCCCATACCAAAGGCAAAGCCCGAATATTTTTCGGCATCAATACCACAGTTGGTTAATACATTTGGATGCACCATACCACAACCCAATATTTCAACCCAACCACTTTGCTTACATACGCTACAACCGCTGCCACCACAAAGCTGGCAGCTAATATCCATTTCGGCCGATGGCTCGGTAAATGGAAAATAACTTGGGCGAAAACGCACTTCAACCTTATCGCCAAAAAAGCGTTTTACAAAATAATATAGGGTTTGTTTTAAATCAACAAACGAAACTTTTTCGGCAATATACAATCCTTCAACTTGATGAAAATAACAATGTGCACGGGCCGATATAGTTTCATTACGATACACTCTGCCTGGCATGATACTACGAAATGGTGGCTTGGCATTTTCCATCAATCGTACTTGTACGCTGCTGGTATGCGTACGCAACATCCAATCTGGATTTTGATTTACAAAAAATGTATCCTGCATATCACGGGCAGGATGATTTTGTGGCAGATTTAATGCTGAGAAATTATGCCAATCATCTTCTATCTCACGAGCTTCGGCTACATCAAAACCTATTTCACCAAATATTTCGATAATAGAATTTTGTACTAACGATATAGGATGGCGGCTGCCAATAGTTGCATCTACAGGCAAACTTAAATCGGGTTTTTGTTTTGCTTTGCCCGATGTATCGGCTTTTAAAATTTTAAATTCCTCAAATTTATTTTCAGCCAATGTTTTTAAATCATTTACCAATAAACCAAAATCCTTTCGGTTTTCGGCAGGTATATTTTTCATTTCGGCATAAATATCTTTCAATATATTTTTTGCGCCTAAAAAACGAATTCGAAATTTTTCGGCTTCATCCGCCGAGTTGGCTTTAAA
Organism: Bacteroidota bacterium; assembly: GCA_041192505.1. Lineage (GTDB taxonomy): Bacteria > Bacteroidota > Bacteroidia > Chitinophagales > CAIODY01 > CAIODY01. The sequence continues at coordinate 18,032 of JBEEMV010000184.1, read as the reverse complement.
TTCAGCTACTTCGGTTTTTAGTTTTTCTATTAATTCTTTTTGCGATTGCATTTTTTTAAAATTAAAAAACCTTATCAATTTATTACTGATAAGGTTTTACAAAGATAAGTTTTGATTTATTTGTTCCGATAATTTCTGTCGATATTCTTAACCTTCGGGTTAACATTTTTTATTTCTCTTGTGTCATCTTAAATCCTACGCCATGAATATTTACAATTTGCAACGCTGCATCTTCTTTTAAATATTTGCGTAAGCGACTAATAAACACATCCATACTTCTGCCAATAAAATAATCATCATCGCCCCAAACACGTTTTAATATATCTTCTCGAGATACTACTTCACCCAAATGGTGACAAAAAATTTGTAGAATGTCGGCTTCTTTAGCGGTAAGATTCAACATCGCTTTATTGGCATATTGCAACGTTAAATTTTTGTGGTCGAATTTATATTTACCAATCACATAGTTTTCTTTCATCTCAGTTTGTTCAACTTCGGGCTTGGTGCGTTTTATCATATTTGCCACACGAAGTTTAAATTCTTCGGTATTAAATGGTTTGGTTATATAATCATCGCCACCAGCTTTTAATCCCTTTATCACATCTTCTTTCATGCTTTTGGCGGTAAGAAAAATGATAGGCACTTTGTTGTCGCTTTTTCTAATATCTTCTGCCAATGTAAAACCATCTTTACGTGGCATCATTACATCTAACACACATAAATCAAAATTACCATTTACAAACGATTTAAGGGCAGCGTTGCCATCCTTTGCCCACTCCACTTTGTAGCCTTCGGTTTGTAAAACATCTTTAATCACAAAGCCTAAATTTTGATCATCTTCGGCTAATAAAATTTTGTTTTTCATGTTTATGGTTTTTAATATTTCTTAATTATTTAAATAGTTTTTTATTGTCTTCTTCATTAATTGGCAACCACACAAAAATGGTTGTTCCTTTTTTCGGTTCGCTTTTCAATCTCACATTTCCTTTGTGCGCCGCAGCCATTATTTTTACATAGTTTAATCCTAACCCAAATCCTTTCACATCATGCACATTGCCCGTAGGTACTCTATAAAATTTATCAAAAATATATTGTTGCGATTCTAACGGAATTCCAATTCCATTATCCTGTACAGCAATCTCAATGCCCTTTTTTATATTTTGAGTTGTAATGGTAATAACGGGATCATCCTCACAATATTTTATTGCATTGTCTAACAAGTTGTAAATAATATTTTGAATATGCAGTTTATCAATTTTTGCAATGCTGGCTGTAGCATTTAATTCTAAATTTACTTTTCCATTTTTATTATAAATGGTAAGCTTTAAATTTTCAACTGCTTGTTTTATTATCAAATGAATATCGTGTGGTTCAATAGCTAATTTTATTTTTTCCTTATCCAATTTTGCCATTTGTAAAACTCGTTCAACTTGATTTTTTAATCGGTTGGCTTCGTCTTGAATGATGGTTACATAGCTCATCAACCGTTCGGGATTATTTACTATTGATGGTTGCAACAATACATCGGTTGAAATAGAAATGGTTGACAGCGGTGTTTTAAATTCATGCGTCATGTTGTTGATAAAATCGGTTTGTATTTCACTCAACCTGCGCTGTTTTAAAATTACAAAAATGGCGTATGTAAAAAATAGTACTACCAATATCAATACAATTGTGCTAAACGTCCAAAAGCCCATTTGCTGAAACATGAACGTTTTTTTGGTAGGAAAATGAACCAAAAAATAATATTCATCTTTATTCAATCTTGGAAAAATATTGCTGATTTGTTTTTTTGGCGAAGTAATATTTTGTTGAAAGGCGGCTTTTATTTCATCAAAATTTACATAGTTGCCATACAATACATTATTGGTATTGCAATCATAAATACCGTATTCAAAATCCATATCTAAATGATGCATTTCAAACTGGCGCTTTAATAATGATTCTAAAATATTGGGATATATTTTTTCGTTAACCGTTACCACAAACATATTGTCGGGCAATTGTTTGATAGGCTCAACTATTTGTGTGGTATCGTTTCCAAATTGCGTTACTTGGTTTACAACTTTCATCAACGCCATTTGAACGCTTGAATTAAATTCACGTTCTTTTAAATCTAAAGCATTTTTTATCCAATATATTTGAATGGATAATAACCCAACCACCACAATGGTTCCGAATAAAACAACTAATCGTATAGTGCGGCTTTTCATTGAGGCTAAGTTAGGTGTAGAAACCAATACCCTTAAATTTATTTTTTTGAATGCGTTGTTAAATTTTACTTTTGATGAATAATTATGAATAAAACATTTACACTTTTTTCGGGAATCGTTTTATACTTTATTTTAATTGCACTATCTATTGTGTTTTTTAAAGAACGTACGGTAATGTTTGATACATCATTTCAGTTGTTTCAAATTTTGCGAAATAATGATTTTGCTATTCAGGTAAATCGCTTTGGCTCGGCTATTACACAGGCTTTTCCACTTTATGCTTCTCGATTAAATTTATCATTAGAAAATGTAGCCATCGTTTATTCGGCTGGCTATAATGTATTTTATTTTGCCTCGTTTCTTGTTGTATTGTTGGTATTTAAAAATACAAAGATGGCTTGGGTAAATTTATTATTTATCATCGGCATTACCACTCATACATTTTATTGGATACAATGCGAATTGGTGCAGGGCGTAATTTTTACCATCATTTATTTAGCCTACATCGAGTATGTTTTACAACAGCAAAAAATAAATTATTGGTTCTATATTTTATCGCCTTTATTTTTAATTACCATAGTTTTTTTTCATCCGCTTTTACCTTTTGTTTTATTGTTTGGTGTGGCATTTTTATTTCTTCAGTATCGTGTTCAATTTAAAATATTGTTTGCAATAATAATTGCATTTGTGGTGCTCTATTTTATTAAATCTGTATTTATAAAAACCGACTACGATTCAAGCGCCATGGGTGGTTTGAATAATTTTAAATGGTTGTTTCCAAATTATTTTAACATACAAGCCAACAAAAATTTTATTCATTATTGTTTACACGATTATTATTTTATTCCTTTAATTTTTGCAGTTGTTGTGGCATTTTATTTTTACAAAAAAGCGGTTTTAAAATTGCTTTTATTCGGTTCGTTTTTCTTTGGTTATTTATTAATTGTAAATGTTAGTCATCAGGGCGGCGGCGATCAATTTTATTTAGAAAGCCAATATTTAATGCTAATGATTTTTTTAAGTATGCCTTTGTTGTATGATGTGTTACCAAATATTTCTTCATCAACAGTTACCCGAAGTTTTTTAATCGTCGTTTTATTGGTTGGTATAATCCGCATTTATAACACACACTTTCAATACACCGAAAGGTTAAATTGGTATCAAAAAACTATTACTGAAATTAATGCATTGCCACAAAAAAAAGTGGTTTTAAAACAAGCCAATTTACCAATGAATAAAATAATTTTAAGCTGGGGAAGTGCATATGAATTTTGGCTTCTTTCAACCATTGAACAACATAAATCTATGTCGATAATTATTGCCGAAAAGGAAGCTGAATTTGATGATGCCATCAACAACAATTCGGTATTTATTGGTAAGTGGGAACGAATTAATTATTCAGAGTTCAACAATAAAAATTGTTTTATTTTTAATGATAGTAGCTTTTATTCTACTTACTAATTTCCAACATTCTTATAATACTTCCTTCTGCTTTTTTGCGCATAGTTTCATCTAAAATAATTTCGGGCAGTTCGTATTTTAGGCACAAATAAATTTTCTCCAACGTGTTTAGTTTCATGTGTGGGCAATCATTACAAGCGCAATTATTATTTGGTGGTGCAGGTATAAAAGTCTTATTGGGTGAGGTTTTCATCATTTGATGTAGAATACCTGTTTCGGTAGCCACAATAAATTCGTTACAAGAATCTGTTTCAGAAAATTTTAAAATTCCTGTTGTAGAGCCAATATAATCAGCCTGATTTAAAACTGCTTCTTCACATTCGGGATGAGCTAATAATTTTGCATTTGGGTGACGTTCTTTCAGCTTAATAATTTTCTCTAACGAAAATATTTCATGTACCATGCAAGCGCCATTCCATAACACCATTTCTCTACCCGTTTTTTTAATTAAATAAGCTCCTAAATTTTTATCTGGTGCAAAAATAATTCCTTTGTCTTTTGGAATAGAATTGATAATTTTTTCAGCATTGCTTGATGTACAAACAATATCCGTTAAAGCTTTTATTTCAGCCGAACAATTGATATAACTAACCACCACATAATTTGGATATTTTGCTATAAAATTTGCAAATAAATTTGGCGGACAACTATCTGCTAAGCTGCATCCAGCCTTTAAATCGGGTAATAAAACTTTTTTATTTGGCGAAATTATTTTTGCTGTTTCAGCCATAAAATGCACACCGGCAAAAACAATTATATCGGCATTTGTTTTTGCCGCTTCTTGCGAAAGTTGTAAACTATCGCCTATAAAATCTGCAATATCCTGTATGTCGGCATCTTGGTAGTAATGCGCCAGCAACACTGCATTTTTTTCTTTTTTTAATTTTTTTATTTCTTCAAACAAATCTAAAGTTGGGTCAATGGCTTCATCCACAAATCCTGCTTGTTGTATTTTTTCTAAATTCATGCTGCAAATATTCACAACATTTTTTGATTTACAAATAGACTATCCACGTTCTAATTTATAATTAATTATTATTAAGGTTATTATTACTTATTATTAAGGCTGTGGATTAGTTCGAAACATTTTTAATAATCGTATGATAAATCAGTTATCCAACTTTTATTTGTTTTATACACATGTATATCAACACTATAAATACACTATTTAAAGGTGTTTTAAGGTTTATAAACAATCCGTTTATAATTATAAAATGTGGATAGTTTATTTCAGTTTTTACAAACTACGTACGTTGATAAACCACTTTTGAATGTGTACAAACCAGTTATGAACAGCAATAACTTTTGGGTTACAAACAATGCTTATTTACCAACACTTCTACACACACTAATTACACATACATTTGTGTATTATGTTAGTTACTTATAATAACCTGCCTGTATTACTTGCTGGTAAACGTTTTCGGGCAATAAGTATCGAACAGATTTTTTAGATTTTATCATTTTTCTAATCAATGATGAACTTATATTTAATAGTGGTACATCTAAAAATTTTACACTTGGATACTTATTTTGCAATGATTTTTCATCATCACCTAATCGTTTGTAAACGTATATAGAATAGTTGCTCATCAACTTTTCAAAGTTTTTCCATTTATGAATAGAAGCAATATTATCGCTGCCCATAATTAATGAAAATTCATGCTTAGGATATTTTTCAGTTAAGTATTGAAGTGTATCTATAGTATAACTTGGCTTTGGTAATTTGAATTCAATATCACAACTTTTTAATTTTGTATTACCTTCAATAGCGGTGTTTACCAAATCTAATCGGTGGTATTCATTCAGTAAACTTTCTTTTTCTTTTAATGGATTGTGTGGCGATACAACTAACCAAACCTGTTTCAAATCAGTATATTCAGCCAAATGATTGGCAATTATCAAATGTCCTACATGAATAGGATTAAACGAACCGAAAAAAAGACCGATTTTCAAGTTTAGTTATTGAGGGGTTACACTATCTAAATAAAGCGTATCAGGGCAAAGGTCAATATCATTTTGCCAAAGCACCGTGCCATTAAAAATTTTTACTGAATTAAAATTTGAAGCATCTTTTAATTGTGTAAAAATACCTTTAGTTAAATATGGTTTTACATCAAAAACTTTTTTTTCGTTGTTGGTAAATGTGAGCAATAGTGCATAATCTTGCAAAGGTTGTACAGCAATAATTCTGGGATTCATTTTAGGTTACTTAAAGGGGTTAAGATGCGTTTTTTATTAATTCAACTGTTCTACTGGCGTACCAGCAGATGAAGTTTCATCCATAGGTTGTATATCTTTTAGCTTTGGTAAATCACCCACCGAATTAATTCCAAAGTAATCCATAAACTGTTGCGAAGTGGCGTACAACGCAGGTTTGCCAAGCGCTTCACTTCTTCCTGCTGGAATAATTAATTCTTTTTCTAATAATTTTTGAATAGAATAATCAACACTTACACCACGTATTTGTTCAATTTCGCCTTTGCTGATGGGTTGTTTGTAAGCTATAATGGCTAAGGTTTCCATGGCAGCAGTAGTTAATCGTTTCACGTTTTTATCTTTCATTAAAATAGAAACCGTTTCGTAATAATGCTGCTTGGTAAAAAATTGGTAACCACCTGAAATTTCTTTTACTTCAATAGCAAAAGTATCAGGCGAATATTTTTCAATTAAATTATTTAACGATTGTTGTAAATCGGCGTCAGCCACAAATAAACCAAATCGTTTACTCAAGCATTCTTGTATATCTGCTATAGTTAAAGGCGCTTCGGCTGCAAAAATTAATGCCTCTATTTGTTGTTGTATGTTTTCCATTCTATAAAAGTTATTGGTTATTTTGTTACTGGGTTATTGGGTAATACATAAATTATAAAATGCTTAGCATTAACTTAATAACCCAATAACGAATAACTAAGGTTGCAAATATAATTTCTATAACAAAACAAACCCAATCTATTATTAGTAAATACTACATTTGTGGGTAAAATGTTCATTACTACTATTTATGACTCAACCCAAATATAATTCAGTTAAAGCAACCTTGGCAATCACAAAAGCAAGTTTGCAAAGTATGTTGCGTAGCCCATCGGCTGTGGTTTTTAGTTTAGCTTTTCCCATTATTTTTATTTTAGTCTTTGGGTTTATTGGTGGCCGCAGCAATTATCATTTCGATATTGCATTATCACAAAATTGCGATACACTAAACCCTGTTTATAATTGGATGATGAACGATTCTAACACGGTGGTTCACACAGGTAGCAAAGATGATATTGATAAAGCTTTGCTAAAAGGAAAGTTAGATGCTATTGTAACTATTAAAAAATCAGATGATTCAGCGGCGTTATATAATGTAACCATTCAAACCTCTACTGTTTCTATTCAAAACGGGCAGTTGTTTAAAAGCGTTGTAAAGGAAGTTGTAAATCAAATTTCGGAAAAGGCAATGCGCAATATGCCAAGATATGCCACCATCAATACTCCACCGCCTGTACAAGCAAGAGTGTATCAAACCATAGATTTTATTTTGCCTGGGCAAATTGGTTTTTCGATGTTAAGTGCTGGTGTGTTTGGTGCTGCGTTTGTTTTTTTCAGTCTTCGTCAAACACTGGTTATTAAACGATTTTTTGCCACACCCGTTACCAAAACAAATATTGTAGTTGGCGAAATGATGAGTCGATTAATTTTTCAATTATCGGCCGCAGCTATTATTATTTTAATAGGAAAAATGTTTTTCCATTTCACCTTAGTTAATGGCGTTTATACTTTTTTCGAAATGTTATTTCTCTGTGCTTTTGGCTTAATTATATTTATGGGCTTTGGGTTTATTATAAGTGGCTTAGCTAAAAACGAAGCCTCTATTCCTCCATTGGCAAATATTATTACACTGCCACAATTTTTGTTAGCAGGCACATTTTTTTCAACTGATGTTTTTCCAAAATGGTTACAACCCGTTAGCAAAGCTTTACCGCTTACTTATATGAATGATGCTATGCGCAAGGTAGCTTTTGAAGGCCTAAACCTTTGGGATATAAAATTTCAATTAATGATTATGTTGATATGGGGTATTGTGGTTTATGCAGTTGCTATTAAAACATTTAAGTGGGAGTAGTTTGTTTTTATCTCCCCATAAACACCATCAACACTTGCACATCACTTGGTGATACACCACTTATTCTGCTTGCCATACCCAAAGTGCTTGGTCTTAGTTTGCTTAGTTTTTCTTTGCTTTCTAGTGATAGTGAGCTTAGTTTTTTATAATCAAAATTTTCAGGTATAACCACATCTTCTAATCGTTGCATTTTTTCTACCAATTCTAATTCTTTTTCAATGTAGGTGGCGTACTTCATTTGTATTTCAGCCTGCTCTATTTCATAATCGGTATAGTCTTTTAAAAAATCGTTTATGCCTTCTACTGCTCTTAAATCTTTTAGCTGTACCTGTGGTCGTAGGGCAACCATGCCCAATTTTTGCCTTTGTGTAAGCTCGGCGCTGTTCAAATTTTTTAGCAATCCATTGATTTCCAATGGTTCAACACTTGTTTTGCTAAAATGATTAATTATGGAAGAAGTAGCATTTTTCTTTTTTTCTACATTTCGCATTCTTTCTTCTTTTGCCAACCCTAATTTGTAAGATGTTTCAGTAAGTCTTAAATCGGCATTATCTTGTCTTAAAATCATTCTGTATTCAGCTCGGCTGGTAAACATTCTGTAGGGTTCTTCGGTTCCTTTTGTAATTAAGTCATCTATCAACACTCCAATGTATGCATCGTTTCTTCCCAAAATAAATGGTGCTTCTTCTTTTACCGCCAAGTGTGCATTTATGCCAGCCATTAATCCTTGGCAAGCAGCTTCTTCGTATCCAGTTGTTCCGTTAATTTGCCCAGCAAAGAATAAATTTTTAATCAGCTTTGTTTCCAGCGTATTGGTTAGTTGTGTTGGCGGAAAATAATCATACTCAATAGCATAACCAGGTCGAAAGAATTTTACATTTTCAAATCCCGGTACTTGCTTCATTGCATCATATTGTACATCTTCGGGCAGTGATGTAGAAAATCCGTTTACATATATCTCAACCGTGTTCCAACCTTCTGGTTCTACAAATAGTTGATGTCTGTCTCTTTCGGCAAATCTGTTTATTTTATCTTCAATACTTGGGCAATATCTTGGGCCTACACCATCTATTCGTCCTGCATACATCGGCGATCTATCAAAACCAGTTTTTAATATATCGTGTACAGTTTGGTTGGTATAAGTCATCCAACAACTTCTTTGTTCCGTTGGTTTTTTAATGTCAAGATACGAAAACCCAACAATTTCTTCGTCGCCTTTTTGTTCTTCCATTTTCGAATAATCTAACGAACGTCCATCAACTCGTGGTGGCGTACCCGTTTTTAATCTATCGCTATCAAACCCCAATGAAACTAATTGTTCGGTAATGCCCGTAGCCGCTTTTTCTGCCATTCTTCCGCCGCCAAATTGTTTTTCGCCTATATGAATAATGCCATTTAAAAAAGTGCCACTGGTTAATACCACAGCTTTCGCCTTAATAATATGCCCCATGGCTGTTTTTACACCACAAAGTTTTCCGTTTTCAATTAGTAATTCAACCACCATATCCTGAAAGAAATCTACGTTCGGTGTTTGCTCTAACATGTTTCTCCACTCAGCGGCAAACATCATTCTGTCGTTTTGTGTTCTTGGGCTCCACATGGCAGGTCCTTTCGAACGGTTTAGCATTCTAAACTGTATCATGCTTTTGTCGGATACTATCCCACTGTATCCACCAATAGCATCTATTTCTCTTACAATTTGTCCTTTGGCTACACCGCCCATGGCTGGGTTGCAACTCATTTGAGCAATGGTTTGCATATTCATGGTAATGAGCAATACTTTGCTGCCCATATTTGCCGCCGCCGCTGCCGCTTCTGATCCAGCATGACCTGCACCAGCTACAATTACATCGTATTCTTTAAACATAAAATTATTTGTTGATGCAAAACTAATACATTTGTTATAACCAAAGCTACCAACCCCACATTCTATACGTGTAATAATGCGCATTGGCTTGTTGATATTCGTAGAACAAAACTCGGCGCATTTACAATAAGTTTCACGTGAAACAAATGTGTGCCGTTTTGATTTTGCCGAAACAGAAGTAACCGTTTTTGAAAATGTTTCACGTGGAAAAATGCATAAGCGGTTGATTGTAAACGAATTGTGGTTTTGTTTTAAAAATAGCCAACTTTTTTCCTTGGTTAAGAGTTCGAAAAAACCGCTAACCCCAATCAAACAACCGTTTACCGAAATCTTGTTTTAAATAAAGTGTTGGTTGTATTATATTTGCTAAAATTTTTAAAAAATGAAAAAGATTTTATTTTTACTTCCTCTTTTTATTGCTTCGGTTTCGTTTGCCCAAACCAAAATATCTGGTAAAATTACAGATGGCAAAATGGCTTTGGTGGGTGTTAGTGTATCGGTAAAAGATAGTTATGATGGTGCAACCACAAATGCCGATGGCGTATTTAATTTTGAAACATCAGAAAAAAGCGAACAAACATTAATGGTAACCTATGTGGGCTTTAATAATTACGAACAAAAAATAAATTGTAGCGGCAGCCCAATAAATGTATCTATTATATTAAAAGAAAAGTTTAATGAATTAAAGGCTGTAACTATTACTGCTGGTAGCTTTGATGCCAGCGATAAAAAACGAGCTACCATTTTTACACCATTAGATATTGTAACCACAGCAGGTAGTCAAGGCGACGTAACAGGCGCTTTAAAAACAATGCCAGGCGCTCAACAAATTGGCAATCAAGAAGGCTTGTTTGTAAGAGGTGGCGAAGGCAGAGAAACGCAAACTTTTATTGATGGTATGTTGGTTCGTAATCCTTACAATACTTCTGTACCCGATATTTCGCAACGTGGAAAATTTAATCCGTTTTTATTTAAAGGCACATCGTTTAGCAGCGGTGGTTATAGCGCTTTGTATGGGCAAGGTTTATCATCGGCATTAATTTTAGATACAAAAGACTTGGCAGAGCAATCTGAAACAAACCTTAGTTTATCTTCGGTTGGTATTGGTGGTGGTGTAAATCATTTATGGGAAAAACAAAAAATGAGCGCAGGTGTAAGTGTGGGCTATTTTAATTTACAACCTTACTATGCATTAGTGCCACAAAATATTCACTTCACAAAAATGCCCGAAAATGGTAATGTGGAGGTGAACTTTAGAAAACGAATGAAGAAAAGTGGTTTCCTTAAATTTTATGCTTATGCCAATAATAATGTATTGGGTTTGCAACGCCCCGATATTAATGATGTGAACCATTTAAAAACTGCTTTTGATTTGAATAGTAAATCGGTATATACAAATTTAACTTATACAGGAATGTTAAATGCAAATTGGAATATTAATGCTGGTGCATCTTTTAGCAACAATAACGACAAAATAAAATTTGGCGGATTAAAAAATGATACCACCTATTATTTAGGAACGATTGATAATAATAATTCTTTATCGCAAGGCAGAGTAGTGTTTACAAGATACACGGGGGCGCTGTCGGCGTTTAGAATTGGTGGTGAATACCAATACAATTTTGAGCAAAGCAAAATGGCTAAGACCTATGAATACGGGGATAATTTTGTTTCAACATTTGCCGAAATGGAATATTACTTTAATAACAAATTAGTAATAAAACCAGGTGCAAGATTTGAGTACAGTTCCATAATAAATAAATCTAATATTGCGCCAAGGCTTTCGGTGGCTTATAGATTGGGAAGAAATTCGCAATTGAGTTTTGCTTATGGCGATTTTTATGAAAAATCTGACCGCAGATATTTATTACTAAAACATGATTTAGATTTTGAAAAAGCTACACACTTTGTGTTGAATTATCAACGCATACATAACGATAAAACCTTACGTGTTGAAGCATTTTATAAAGATTATAAATCGCTGATATTAACGCCACTTAGTAGCATGACCTTGATACAAACTACTAATGGCACTTATGCTCAAAACTTTGATGTAAATAATATTAATAATGGCGGAAAGGGCTATGCTAAAGGCGTTGAATTTTTTCTTCGAGATAAAAAAACAATTAAAAATTGTGATTATTGGATAAGTTATTCATTGTTAGATACCAAAAGAAAATTTAGTTATTACCCCGATATGGTACAACCAGATTTTGCTGCAACCCATACTTTAAATTTAGTTTTCAAACAATTTTTTCCGAAGTTGATGTTGGGTTATGGTATTACTTATAATTGGGCAAGCGGTCGGCCGTATTATAACCCTAATCAACCGATTAGCAATTTTATGAGCGATAGAACACAAGCTTATAATGCATTAGGAATAAATGCAAATTATTTAACACATATTGGCAAAGCCTTTACGGTGTTGGTTTTGGGTGTTTCAAATGCATTGGGCAATCAACAAGTTTTTGGATATAGATATTCAACCAACGGACAAAACAGAGAAGCAATAGGGCTTACAGCCAGCCGCTTTGTTTTTGTGGGCTGTTTTATGAATTGGGGTGTTGATAGACGGAAGCAACAGGTGGATGATAATTTGAAATAAACGAAACACAGAAATTGTAAAAATAAAAAAGCCCACATGAACAATATTTCATGTGGGCTTTTTTTGCGAAAAATTTATTTCAACAACTCATCAATAGTTTTTAAAAAACTTTCATCGGTTGGTTTTGTTTTAGACGCAAACTCGGTAACCACTTTGCCATTTTTATCAACAATAATTTTATGAAAGTTCCACTTAACGCTGTTGTCTGTAACACCATTCAACTCTTTTTTAGTAAGAAATTGATATAGTGGATTCATATCATCACCCTTAACCGAAATTTTTGAAAACATTGGAAATGTAACATTGTATTTAGATGTACAAAATGATTTAATTTCTTCATCGGTACCGGGTTCTTGTGCAAAAAAATTATTAGCAGGAAAACCTAAAACAACAACGCCTTTATCTTTATACAGCTCATAAAATTTTTCGATGCTTTCGTATTGTGGTGTATAGCCGCATTTACTGGCTACATTTACAAATACCAATACTTTGCCTTTGTATTTACTTAATGATACAGCATTGCCATCAATATCTTTCATGGCAAATTCATAAACAGATTTGACTACCATTTTGGCTACCACATTTTTTCTTTTAAAAGATTGAAAAGCGAAAAAACTTACTACACAAACAAGGACAAAAAACAAGGACAAAATTAATTTCATGTGAAACGGATTTATTTAAAATGTATAACAAAGATAAATATTATTTGTTTCCTTTTATATGTGCTTTCTGTTGTTTACTTTTGCGCCTCAAAAAATTTTGAATTAAATGAGCAACGCAATTAAACCTGAAGAAATTTCGGCGATACTACGCCAACAATTAAGCAATTTTAATACTTCGGCGCAATTAGAAGAAGTAGGAACCGTATTAATGGTGGGTGATGGTATTGCCCGTGTATTTGGATTGAACAATGTGCAATACGGCGAATTAGTTGAATTTGAAAATGGCGTACAAGCCATAGCATTAAACCTTGAAGAAGATAATGTGGGTGTGGTATTGATGGGATCGGCGGCAAGCATAAAAGAAGGTGCTACGGTTCGTAGAACTGGAAAAATTGCTTCTATTAAAGTGGGCAATGGTGTTGTGGGTCGTGTGGTTAATGCATTGGGATTGCCAATTGATGGTAAAGGACCAATTGTGGGCGATACTTATGAAATGCCCTTAGAACGTAAAGCGCCAGGCGTTATTTATCGTCAGCCAGTTAAAGAACCATTGCAAACGGGTATTAAGGCTATTGATGCCATGATTCCTATTGGACGTGGGCAACGTGAATTGATTATTGGCGATAGACAAACAGGTAAAACAACTATTGCTATTGATACGATTATCAATCAAAAAGAATTTTTTGATAAAGGCGAACCGGTGTTTTGTATTTATGTAGCATGTGGTCAAAAAGCATCTACAGTAGCACAGGTGGTAAAAACATTAGAAGAAAAAGGCGCTATGGCTTATACAGTTGTTGTGGCGGCTTCGGCTTCTGAACCTGCTCCACTTCAATTTTATGCTCCGTTTGCTGGTGCTGCTATTGGCGAATTTTTTAGAGATTGTGGTAAGCCTGCTTTAATTGTTTATGATGATTTATCAAAACAAGCGGTAGCTTATCGTGAAGTATCTTTATTATTAAGAAGACCTCCAGGACGTGAAGCATATCCCGGTGATGTATTCTATTTACATAGCCGTTTGTTAGAACGTGCAGCAAAAGTAATTGCTCGTGATGATATAGCTCAAAACATGAATGATTTACCTGCTTCTATTAAGCATTTGGTAAAAGGTGGTGGTTCATTAACAGCTTTACCAATTATCGAAACACAAGCTGGTGACGTATCTGCATATATTCCAACCAACGTAATCTCGATTACTGATGGTCAGATTTTCTTGGAATCAAACTTGTTTAACAGCGGTATTCGCCCAGCGATTAACGTGGGTATTTAGGTAAGCCGTGTGGGTGGTTCGGCGCAGATTAAATCAATGAAAAAAGTGGCTGGTACTTTAAAATTAGACCAAGCTCAATATCGTGAATTAGAAGCGTTTTCAAAATTTGGGTCGGACTTAGATGCTGCTACCAAAGCGGTGTTAGATAAAGGTGCACGTAACGTTGAAATTTTGAAACAAAAACAATTCAGTCCGTTTTCGGTTCAAGAGCAGGTGGCTATTATTTACTTAGGTACAAATGGTTTATTACAAGGTGTGCCAGTAAATAAAATTAAAGAATTTGAAGAAGATTATTTAAGCGCCTTAAAAGCAAACCATGGCGATACATTAACAGCTTTAGCAAAAGGTAATATTGGCGATGCCGAAACAGCCGTTTTGGTAAAGGTGGCTAATGATTTAATGGTACGATATAAGAAATAGATTTTAGTACTGAGTACTTAGATATTAGATAAAAAATCCCGAAGCAGCCATGTTTCGGGATTTTTTTATACGGTAAAATAAATTTTGAATTTAAAAAAATAGTATTCAAATTTGTTGCTCATACAATTCTATGATTTTTACTTCGCACTACACCTTTCATCATTCAGCAAGTTCGCAATATGGAGCGATACGGTAAATAAAATGGTGCCGCAAGTATTTTTTTAAATTAAACAACAAATCAAAAATCAATAAAAATGAAAAAAGTAATTTTAATTTTAGCAACAGTAGTATATGCTTTGGGCATGACAAGCTGCAAGAAAGCACCAGTAGCCAGCTTCACTTATTCTCCAGCAACTGTAATTGTAGGGCAAACAGTTTCTTTTACAGACAATTCAAGCAATAGCCCTACTTCACGTTCATGGGATTTTGGTGATGGTGGTGTTTTAGGAACAGCTCAAACAGTAACCCACTATTATGGTGCAGCTGGCACTTATAATGCCACGTTAACCGCTTCAAATAGTGCTGGTAGTAATTCAACATCAAAAACTATTACTGTTTTGCCTATCGTTTATGCTTTAAGTGGTAAATTTAATGCAACTGGTACGACAACACAAACTACTCCAACTACAATAGTTGCAAATGATGCTTATAGCAGCAATGTAACTGTAAATTCGGCTAATCAAATTACTATTGATAATGTAGATAACCTAGGAGTATCTTTAACATCAAGTGTTTCGAGCAATAATTTGCACTTTACTAACTCAACTTTTACAGCAAATGGTAATACATATTTAATTGATGCAGATAATTCTACATTTTCTGGCACTACAATAAATTTAAACTTTTTATATCAATACACTGATATAGGTGGGACAATTCACCAATATCAGTGCATTGATGTATTGACCAAGCAATAAAATACAATAACTTACGCCGAGGTTCGTGTCTTCACGAACATCATGTTTTGGTTAGTGGAAATACTAACCGAGGCAACAATACAGATGCTTCGTTCCTCAGCATGACACCCAGCTCCGAAGCCGTCATCTCCGATAAATACGGAGTTAAAACCTGAGTGATAGCGCAAGAACTAAACAAAAAATCCCGAAGCAGCCATGTTTCGGGATTTTTTTATTTAACAAATAGAAATAAATTACACCTATTTTTGAATCATAAAATTATTTCAATTTTGAAGAAAATATTTTTTGTAATAGCCATTAGTTTTCTTTTTGCAAAACAAACACAGGCATGGGATAGAGGTTTTTATGATATCGGAACAGCCACCACTATTGGCTTTAACATGGCTATATCAGCAGCTTGCGCTAATCAAATATACGATAATCAAGTGCATCATAAATTAGTTCCAATAGTAGGGCTTACAAGTGGTTCTATTCAATTAGCAATGGGCATTGGCGATATAACTAACCCCGAATATTTGAACTATGGAATTATTGAAACAAGCTTAGCTTTAATTACAATAGGATTAAGTGTTTGGGATTTAAAAAAGCGAAGCCATCTATTTAAATTAAATAAACAAACCGCTTGGAATATTAATTCAATGCAGGTAAACAATAGAAACGTGGGCGTTTGTTTTTCGATGAACCATAATTTTTAAAACAATAAATATTCAGCATGAAAAAAACAATTGTAATGTTGCTCATCAGCATTTTTATTTTTTTGAATAAAGCAAAAGCCGAAGGAGGGGAAATCGTAGGTTTTGTTTACGGCACATCAGTTTTAATAGGATTAAATGTGGGTACTTCAATTGCCAATATTAATTATATTAAAGAACAGAATGTTCGCCTAAAACCTTTGCAAATTTCAGGAATAATTACAGGAACGACACAAACATTATTGGGTGTTGTATGTATTCTTTCTCTCGACCCAGAATACATTGTACTTGGTTCAATAAATGCAGGGTTTGGATTGGCGGCAACTATAATAAGTATAGCAAGCATAAATAAGAATAATCATTTATTGCACCTAAATAAAACTACCGCTTGGAATATTAAATCCATTCCGCTTGGCAATGGTTCAATGGGTATTTGTTTTTCAATAAAACAAAATTTATAACAATGAAATACGGCGTAATATGTTGCCTTTTCTTTTTGCTTACACTTAATTGCGCTGCGCAAAATAATTTCAAACTTTTTTTAGTAGGCGATGCAGGCGATGATGATTTAACTGGCGAAACATTAGATAGCCTGAAAGCCAATATCAACCGAAGCACCAACAGTGCATTAATTTTTTTGGGCGATAATTGTTATCGCAATATTCCATTTCAGTTTCGTGGTTTTGATAGTAGCCGCATCACACAAAAAAGAATTATTGCACAGCTATCCATTTTAAAAAATTATAAAGGCGCAGCCTATTTTGTGCCAGGCAATCATGATTGGTGGAACACCATCAACTTCAATAAAGGCAAACAACATTTGCAAATGGAAGAATCATTTATCGAACAAAATTTAGCATTGAATAAATCTATCAGCAACAGTAAAAATGTTTTTTTACCACAACACGGCAGCCCTGGTCCATCAGTGGTTGAGCTGAATGAAAATAAAATTTGTGTAGTATTTATTGATACGGATTGGTTGCTTTTATTAGATGAAAAACAAACACCAAAAACGAATCAACAACAAGCAAAAATATTTTATCAGCAATTAGATTCGGTGATGAATGTAGCAGAAAAAAAGCATCAGCAAATTGTAGTAGTGGCGCATCATCCCATTAAAGCGTATGATAATTTATTGGGCAGAAAAGTGAAGCATCCAAAATTATTTAGCCGTGTAAAAATGTCGATGATGGGTTATCCAAGTTATCAAAATATGATTACACAATTGCAAACTGTTTTTGAAAAACATCATCGGGTAGTTTTTGCCAGTGGTCATGTACATGCGTTGCAATATTACAACACAGGCAATGTGCAATATTTGGTAAGTGGTTCGGGTAGCAAAACATTAAGAGGCAACGAAACCAAGCCACCCTGCAACAATAAAGAGTGTAGAATTTGGAAAGAAGAAGGTTTTTTTGAAATAGAATATCTGCCTACCGAAAGCAAAATATGGCTGCATCATGATGCAGGAAAAAAGAAAATGGAAGTATCAAAAAACGTGAATTAATCTTTTGGATAAAACACCAACTTCTTATTTGTTTTAACTGGGCAATAAGCCAGCGAAACTTCTGTTGCTCCTCTGTAGTTAGAACCTAATTTTAAATTTGAAATATTAAAATCATAGCTTAATCCAATACGAATATTTTTGGCTTGTGCACCAAGCATTATAATAGCAGCATCGCTTAAACGATAATAAGCGCCTGCATATAAAGATATTTTTTTCTTTGTATAATTTATTGAAGAACCAATTGTAAACTCAGATGCTTTTGTTTGCTTCAGCATATAAATGGCAGGTGAAATAGAAATTTTTTGGTTGA
>JBEEMV010000183.1:0-10998 GCA_041192505.1 Bacteroidota bacterium | reverse complement strand
TTTTCTGCATCCGTTTTTATGGTTTTAAAATTATCATCACAATTTTGATAAACTACTTTTATTTTTTGTTCGTCAATTTTATAAAATTGAATAATATCATTTTTGGTTTGAATGCTTGTAGCAATTATTACATCAGCATTTTGGCAAGCAAATTTGAATTTTATATCATAAAAAAATCTATCAATGGCAGGATACCACTTGGGGTATCGCAAAAAAATTAAATCGTGAATAGTTACAATTTTTTTGCCTTTAAATTTTGAAATTGAAAATGGCAACTCGTTACTTAAGCCATGAAATATTTTTAAATTCGATTGTATAATATCATCTGTAACCCATGATGAACGCCATATTGAAGAGAAATATTTTTGAATTCCTGATGGATAGCATTCAATAAAATTATTTACTGATGAATGAAATAAATTATTTTTTGGCTGCGGCGAAAAAAGAAAATATTTATTTTCGGGATAATATTGATGCAATGCATTTATTACAGAACGGCTATAATTGCCTAATCCTGTTTTGTTCATCATGGCTCGTTTTGCATCAAATCCAATATTCATAATATTCAAAAAATGTTTTCAAAAATAGTGAATTATCAGCACTTGAAAGAAGTACTATTTTAGTTTAGGTAATTTATGTTTCAGGTTTATCGAAAAATCTTTCCCCACACTTACTCCAAAATTTGAAGTATGATTTATGCCAGTAAAATCAATGGCATGCTGGCTTGTGTATAGGTTGTATTCTACAAATCCTTTAATATAATAACTGTGTTTAAGTGGAATATTTAATTCGCAGTGTGTGCCTACATAATTCATCCATTTTGCTGCATCAGAATAATAGGCATTATTAAAATGACGATTACCAGCGCCATCATAAAAATTCCAATCTATTTCTAATTTCTTAAATAAAGTAAATGTTGTTTCTAAACCCGAGCATGAATAAATTGATTTTTGATACGACCAAATATCGGCAACATTTTCGCTTAGTATATTAAAATGTTCGTTTAATGGATAGGTTATTTTTACACTTAACTCGGAAGTGGAAGGCGAATTAATTTGAAAAAAATATAGATATGTGTACCAATTAAATTCGTACTTCAATTTTTTATATTCATTTGAGTAGGTAAGCAGAAAGTCTTGCTCATCGTACACTACAGGATGAGTGTAAAATTCAGTAGGTAAATTTTTTGGATTAAAATTGCAGTTAACCCCAAGGTTAATAGCCCAATGTTTGTATTCTGCATAAATAAAAGATTGCGATACATCATTACTTCCAAATTCGGCACCTCTCCAAATATAATGTCGCAAATAATTAGCTTCAATTTCGACATCAATTTTATTTTCAGTTGTATCAGTTTCGGCTGATAATTTTATGTTGTTTGCCCATACATTATGGCAGCAAAAAACAAAAGCAAAAGTGTAGATAATTGGTTTCATTTATTGTGCATTTTTGTATTTGAATAATAGTTCATATAATTCTTCAGGCGCAAAAGGCTTGCTTACATATTGGTTAAAACCATTGTTTAATAGCATTTGTTTTGTGCCGCTTGTAACATCGGCTGTAAGCGCAAATACTGGCGTATTACGGGTTATATCATCTTCCGATTTTCTTATTTCAGAAGTTGCTTCTAATCCATTCATTACAGGCATATGGTAATCCATTAATACAATATCAAAATGGTCTACTTGTAATCGTTCTAAAGCTAATTTTCCATTTTCAACTACGTGTACATCAGCGCCCCATTTTTTCAAAAATTGATTCAATACAAATACATTTATATTGTTGTCTTCGGCAATCAAAATTTTCATTTTACTTAAATTTTGATTGGTTACTTTTTGCGCTGGTGTAGCCACTTCTACCATTTCTTCATGTTTTTCAAAAGTAAGTGTGAAGCTAAATGAACTGCCTACTTTATAAGCGCTTTTAACCTTTATTTCGCCGCCTTGTTTTTCAATTAATTTTTTGCAAATGCTTAATCCTAATCCTGTGCCTCCAAATTTTCTATTAATAGTTGTGTTGGCTTGCGAAAAACTTTCAAATACATTTGGCAAATCTTCTTCTGCTATGCCAATGCCCGAATCTTTTATTAAAAATTCATAAGTTGCTTTTGTTGGAGTTGAATTTATTGTTTTGTAAGAGAATTCAACAACACCAATTTTGGTAAATTTAATGGCATTGCTAATTAAATTATTTAAGATTTGTCCTAATCTAAATTCATCACCTGATATCATTTCGCTGTGCGAAGTTGAATCGGGTAAGAAAATAAAATTCAATCCTTTTTCGTCGGCTTTTGGTTTAAATAATTGATATACTTTTTCGCAACCATCATGCAAATTGAATGGCTTTTGTTCAAATTTAAAATTCTCACTTTCTAATTTTGATACATCTAAAATATCTGAAACTACAGACAATAAATTATTGGAAGAATGATGTAATACTTTTACATAATCCATCTGTTGATTATTCAATTGTTCATTTAACAACAAATTCGAAATACCAATTATTCCATTAATTGGCGTTCTTATTTCGTGGCTCATGTTTGATAAAAATTCGCTTTTAATTTTCAAAGCTTTTTGTAAAGCTTCTTCTGATGCTTTGCGTTGCACAATTTCTTCTTCTAATTTATGATTGGCTTCAAAAAAAGATTTTATTAATCTTGCTACTTCGCCAAATTCATTTTTTGTTAGCGATAAGGGTTGAATGATAACGGAATCTTTATGTAACAAGGCTGATGAAATTTTTGAAAGTGGCGATACAATTTCAGATTTAAATGAAATGAAAAATATTACTAAGCTGCCTAATGTGATACTGATGAATACTAAAAATGCTAAGAATACAAATTTTTGATAGGCTGCAATTTCGGGTTGATACACATGAGCTTTTATAAATAGTTTTTGATTATTATAAAATGGAATTGTTTTGAAATAAATAATAGATGCTTCTGAAAGGCTTATACGTTCTGTATGATTTTCTTCTTTTGGTGAAATTGAGTAATCAATTTGTGTATTGGTTTTGTGCAATTCATTAAAATAAAAAGAATTTAATCTTCTACCACAAATTAAATATCCAGCAGGTTTCGAAATTCTTTTTACATCGGCCGAAAGCTGTGTAGGCGCACAATAAATTTCAACATAATCGCCATTAATTGGTATGATGCAATGCAAAAATCTTTTTGCTTGTATCGAATCCTTTAAATCAAACGGAACGCTTTGAAGATTTTTTGGTTCAAAATTATTGGTGATAGATGCACTATAAATGTCTTTACAATTTTTATCTAAAATCCAAATAAATTCTGATCCATACTTAGTTTGCTGTAATGAACTTGTCATGTTTTCATTAATCCATCCAGTATCTTTTTTTAAAGTGGCATTATAAAAATCATCCCAAAATGAATTTTCGTAAACATAGGATTGTATCCTTCCACCATTTGTTATAAATAAATAATCAGATTCTTTTTTGCATTGTTTTAAATGCTCATCCAACAACGAATTTATTTTAGATGTGATAGAGTAATTTAAGAATATTGCCGAAACTACTACTAAAGCTGCAACTGCTGAAAGTATGATGATAAGTCGTTTACGAGTACTCATAAAGATTTACGTTTAGAGAATGCCGTTAAATAATGTAAATGATTGGTAACACTTTATAAATTCAAATGTAAGTGAGCTTTTAATTTGAACCTACAAGCATAACTACGTAATTACCTAAGCTTAATTACGTAGTTACAGTATGGTAAATAAAATAAAAATTATTTATTGCGATGGCGCCAATGCAAATCCCAATAAGTAATTAGGCTGCTAATTAGCATTAATGTACCACCCAAAATAAACGGAGCACCAGGAAAATGCACAGGTGCTTTATCTAATGTAAAATAATAAAAAGTTGATGTCATCATGATTGGACCAACAATGCTGGTAGCACTCATCAAACTTGTTAAACCGCCTTGCAATTCGCCTTGATGTGTTGGTGGTACTTCGCCTGCCATCATGGCTTGCAAAGCTGGACCTGAAATGCCGCCTAAACAATATGGAATTAAAAAGGTAAACATCATCCAAGTTTGGGTAGCAAATGCAAATAAAAACATGCCTAATGCATACAATCCAAAACCTAAATAAATACTTTTTTCATTGCCTAATTTAGGGTTGATGTATTTGATTAAAACGCCTTGTACTAAGCCAACTAAAATGCCTACAATACCAAGTGAATAGCCTACCATATCTTCACTCCATTTAAAACGATAAATGGTAAAATAACTCCAATTACTTTGTACAGCATGTGAGCCTAACGCCAAAAAAATAAAGGCAATTAAAAGCCCCAAAATGCTTTTGTATTTGCTAAGCTGAATTAATGTACCAATTGGGTTTGCTTTTTTCCAATCAAATGAGCGGCGGTTTTCTTTGCTTAATGATTCGGGCAAAATAAAATAGCCATATAAAAAATTTACTAATGATAAACCTGATGCTAAAAAAAATGGAACTCTGATTCCGAACTTTGCTGAAATGCCGCCCAATACAGGCCCAATAATGAAGCCCATGCCAAAGGCAGCGCCAATCATTCCAAAGTTTTTTGCTCTTTCTTCGGGCGATGAAATATCTGCTATATATGCCGATGCTGTTGTAAAGCTTGCGCCAGTTATGCCTGCTATTACTCGTCCTACAATTAACCAATTATAAGATGGGGCAAATGCCATAATTAAATAATCTAATCCGAAGCCTAATAATGAAAAAAGTAAAATTGGTCTTCTTCCATATTTATCGCTTAAATTTCCCATTAACGGTGAGCATAAAAACTGGGCAATTGAAAATGCAAAAAGTAATACACCACCTAATTTGCTGGCTTCGTTAATAGGTATATGTTCCATTTGCGAAAGCAATCGTGGAAATACTGGAATGATAATACCAAAGCCTATTACATCAATTAAAAGCGTAACGAATATAAATCCGATAGCTGCATTTTTATTTCTCATTGTTTTAAATCGTTGGCTGCAAAAGTAAATTAATGATTGTGAATGGTAAGGTAAATGTGTAGGAAGAATTTTGAGGAATGTAAAAAAAGTAAATTAAAACTAATTTTTAAAACCTGTAGTACTATTTTTATGTTTACATCAATAATTAATTTGTCATAAAATATGATTTCGAAAAATACACTTCAATTTTTAGAGCTACTAAAAACTAATAATAACAAAAGTTGGTTTGATAAAAATAGAAATGATTATGAGCAAGCAAAGATTGAATTGAAAGAATTGTGTAGTAATATCATTTCAGAAATTGGTAAATTTGATAAAGGGATAATTGGGCTTGAACCAAAGAATTGTATTTTCAGAATTAACCGTGATATAAGATTTAGCAAAGATAAATCGCCTTATAAAACCAACATGGGTGCCTACTTTTCGAAGTATGGAAAAAACAATGGAGTAGGGGGATATTATTTTCATATTGAACCTAATAAATCATTTATTGGTGGCGGTGTGTACGGTGCAATGCCCGATCAACTGAAAGCTATTCGCCAAGAGATAGATTATAATTATGCTGATTTTAAAAAGATAATTTCTGCATCAGCTTTTAAAAAAATGTACCCCAATTTTGAAGGCGAAAAATTAAAAAATGCACCTAAAGGATATGAAGACACTAACCCTGCACTCGAGTTTTTAAAACATAAAAATTTGTATGTTTCTAATTCATTTACAGATGATGAATTAATGGATAAAAACTTCTATAAAACATTTGCAGCAAAAGCAAAAGTGCTGTATCCATTTTTACAATTTTTTGATACTGCTATTACTACCGAATAAATTTTGAGATGAAAGAATTATTAAAGGAAGGCATTGATTTTTATTACAACGAAAACGGGTACATGGTTTTTACCGAACATCATTTATCTAAACGTGGCTATTGTTGCGATAATGGTTGTAAACATTGCCCATATAAAAAGAAGCCCATTCAGCGCAAAAAATTATGGGATGATACGGATTCAAAAAAAGAATAACATTTTGCAAAAAAATATTTACTTTCGTGGTGCAATTTCATTTCCACTAAATTCAAATTAACTGCTCTTGTTAATTTTTTAGCAAAGTTGCTTTCTCATTTTATTATCATTTTAAACAAATTATTTTATGCAATATAATTCGCAACGTGGCGAAATAATCATTCGTGAATATGGTCGTCATATTCAAAAAATGGTTGACATTATTACCGCAATTGAAGATCGTGAAAAACGAAATCATTATGCCAAATATGCTATCGAAATGATGGGTATGTTATTCCCACATTTAAAAAATGTAGAAGATTTTCGTCATAAACTTTGGGATCATTTATTTATTATGAGTGATTTTAAATTGGATGTAGATTCGCCATATCCAACGCCAACACCCGATACTGTGGTGGCAAAACCAAATCGATTAAAGTATCCAAAACATAAAGTTAAATTTCGCCATTATGGGCATAATGTTGAAGTATTAATTGAAAAGGCATTAAAGCAAACCGACGAAGAAAAGCAAAAGGAATTTGCACAAGGCATTGCCATTGTGATGAAAATGACCTATCGAAACTGGAATAGCGATGATGTAAATGACGATACCATAAAAGACGATTTAAGAATGATGAGCGATGGTGGTTTGGCATTGGATGAAGACCAACGAATTGCGAATATGCAACAACGTCAATTTCATCAAAATAATAATAATAACAGAAACAATAAAAACAAAAAGCCATTTAATAATAGGGGAAATAATAATAATTCCAATAGGAATAATAATACAGGAGGTGGCAATTCAAATGGTGGCAATAGTAATCGCAATACAAATGGTAATAGCAACAATTCGAATAATAACGCCAACACCAACACCAACAATAACAGGAATAATAATCGCAATAGAAATTTTAATAACCGGGGCGGTAGTGGCAATAATTTTAATGGGCAATAATTTGTTCAAATTTCGTTAAATTTTGGCATTGTTTTATCAGCCAAATAATAAATTGTATATTTACCGTTTCAAAGAAAATCTTTATAAAATTAATATGTATCAATCGGTTTTGTTGAAGTTGAAAAAGGCAGGAAGTTTATTGGCTTTATTAGTATTGATAAACTTTTATTCATTGGCTCAAACCACAGGTGTAACCAGCTCGGCAGGGGTTGGTGCTACAAATGGTGGTGGTGC
Source organism: Bacteroidota bacterium (assembly GCA_041192505.1). Lineage (GTDB taxonomy): Bacteria > Bacteroidota > Bacteroidia > Chitinophagales > CAIODY01 > CAIODY01. The sequence continues at coordinate 3,842 of JBEEMV010000183.1, read as the reverse complement.
AATTAAGAGTGGCGGTGGTAATGTAGGCCCTACACAATTAATTAAAGATATGAATGCCGTACAATTTGATGGCAGAAACAAAACAGGCCCAAGTGGATTGCAAGCACCCAAAGAAGTTGATCCTAATAATCCAGATGGGGATAATGATGTACAAACCAGGTTAGATGAATTGCGCCAAGCAGGTGTATCCGAAGAAGAAATTCAACGTTATTTAAATTCGCAAAATGCAGGCAAGCAAAGTGTAAAAGATGTATTTAAAATTAAACGTGATTTATCGGAAGATGAAGCGAAAAAACAACAGATTAAAGCATTAAAAGATTTACCAGATTATTTTGGTAAAAACTCGAATATAAATACAGAAGTGTATGGTGGTTCAATATTCGGTCGTTCATCATTAGTATTTACACCAGTAGAAAATCCTGTTCCGCCGGATGATTACAGAATTGGGCCTGGTGATAATATTATAGTAACCATTTGGGGCGAAGCCGAATTTCAAAACACATTTATTGTTGGAAAAGATGGGGCTATTTTTCCATCTAATATTGGTAAAATATTTTTGAAAGGTGTAACCTACAAAAATATGAGAGAGATTATTATCAATAAATTCAAATCAATTACCCCACAAGGCAGCAATATTGAAGTAACAATTGGGCAAGTTAGAACTATTCGTGTAAATGTAGTTGGCGAAGTCAATCAGCCCGGTGCCTATTCAATTTCATCATTAAACACTGCATTTAATGCATTATACTTAGCTGGCGGCCCTAATAAATTAGGTTCATTACGAGAAATAATTATTAAACGTAATGGGCAAAATATAGATACACTTGATGTATATAAATACCTTCAACACGGCGATAAGCAAGATGATATTTATTTAGAAAACAATGACTTCTTATTTGTATCAGTAAACCATAAACAAGTTGATGTAGCTGGCGAAATAAAACGACCATTAATTTATCAACTAAAAGATAAAGAAAGTTTACAAGATTTAATTGAATTGGCAGGCGGTATAAAATTTAATGCTCGATTGGCAAATATTCAAGTATTTAGAACAGAAAATGAAAAAGTTAGAATGCTTGATTTGAATGCCTATGAAATAATTAGTGGTACAAGAAAATTTGAATTATTAGATGGTGATAGAGTTTTTATAAGAAGTATTAATGATGAAATTACCAACAAAGCTCAGATTATTGGCGAAGTAGCTTATCCCGGTATTTATGAATTAAAAAAGGGCGAACATATTGCCGATTTGATAGCAAAATCTGGTGGCTTAAAAGGCGAAGCTTATTTAAAAAGAGCATATGTAATTCGTATTGCACCCGATTTTCAAATACAATATATTCCTATTAATTTAGAATCAGTAGTAAAAAAAGATTCGCTTCTTAAAACAGATTCAAGTGCTCAGAAATTATACGAAGAAAATAATGTTGAAATTAGACAATTTGATGCGTTAAAAATTTACAGCGTTGCCACGTTTCAAGATATTCCTTATGTAACTATAAATGGATTAGTTCGAAATCCGGGTAACTTTATTTTATCAGGCAAAAGAACTTTAAAAGATTTATTGTATATCTGTGGCGGTATGAAAGGTGAAGCCGAATACAATCAAGTAGAGATAGCAAGCATTGTAAGTATTGAGGATGCTAAACGTAGAAATATTCCTATCAAAACAATTATTAAGCAATATACTATTGACCCAATAATTGAAAATGATACAATAGCCGAAAAAATTATTTTAAGCCCTTATGATCAAATTTTTGTGAGAAAAAATCCAGATTTTAGCTTACAAAAAAATGTGAATATTTTTGGGCAAGTAAAGTATCCGGGCATTTATAGTAAAAAAGAAGATAAAGAAAGAATTTCATCTCTAATTCGTAGGTCAGGTGGTTTATTAGCCACTGCCAATGTAAAAGGAGCAACTTTTAAACGCTTAGCTGTTGGGGCAGTTATTTTAATTGATTTGGGTGCCGCCATTAAACGCCCAGGTTCAAAATCGGATATTATTTTAAATGAGGGTGATGAGCTAACTATTCCTGAATTAGATGAAGTGATAAAAATATCGGGTAATGTGCAGGTTCCTGTAAATGTATTTTATGATAGAGAGAATACAGAATTTAAGTATTATATTAGCCTTGCTGGTGGCTTTGGCGACCATCCTTGGAAAAGAAAATGTACAGTAAAATATGCCAACGGAATTGTGAAAAAAGCGCACAATTATTTATTTTTTACTATTTATCCAAAAGTAGATTATGGGTGTACATTGAATGTTCCAAACCGACCAGAAAAAAATTATTTACGCCAAGCAAGCCAGTTGCCAGTGCAAATATTGCAAGCTACATCCTATACTTTAACTACTTTATCAGGTTCATTATTGGTTTATTTAGCCTTTACCAAATTGAATAAATAATTTTGTTTATAACACTTTATGCCAGAAAATCAAAATATTAATTACAATGGGTTATTAAATCAAGCATTTGATTTGGTAAAAAAACGAATTGTATTTGTATTAATTGCTGCTGCCATTGCATTTGCAATTGGGTGGTATTATAAAGGATTATTGCCTACAAAATATTCAGCTAAATCAACATTTTATCCCGATAAAGAGGCTACATTATCAGGCAGCCCATTAGAATTAATTAACGGCAATACTGCTGCAAGAGGTGGTGCTTTGGCAATTTTAGCAAAAGTATTAAATAGTCATTTAATGACAGAATATATAGCTGCACGAAAGGTAGATACATCATTTCATTTGCCATATAAATATTTAGCAGATTGGATTATTGATGATAATAATAGCAAACTTATGCCATGGGCAGAAAAGGTAGATTTTAGAAAACTTTCAGAAAAAGAAAGGATTAGAAGAGGAGCCAATTCATTAAGAAGCGATTGCTTTGCTGTATTAGATGAAAGTGGGTTTATGAGTTTAATTAATAATTCATATAGTAGCGATTTAGCTTTGTATGAAAATCAAAGCATTATTGATGAATTGATTACATTCAATTTTAATAAAAAAACAGAAAAGGCAAAAAATGATTTAATATATATAACCCATAGAGCCGATTCTGTTAAAGAATTATATGAAAATGTTAAATATCAATTTGCTGAATTTGATGATCAAAACAAATTCATTATTAAAAAAACAGTAGGCATTCCGAAAGAAGATTTAGAAGAACGAAAAAGAATAATTTCAGCCAGATATTTAAAATTAGTTGATTTACAAGAACAAGCTTTTGTACGATATCAAACAGATAAACCAATTGTAGAAATTTTAGATCATCCTTATATAGATGGAGTTACAACGCCATCGAAAATGTCGAGTGCAATACTTTACGCTATATTTGCATCTATAATGACTATACTTTTTATTGTACGAAATTTATTAGTTTCGGTAATCAGTAGCGAAATTACAAAAGCTACATCAAAGAAAAAAGAAGAACCATTAAGCCAAGCTACTCCAGATTCAGTTTTATAATTTAAGGAGCTAATCTACTAATTTGCCATTTTCTATCAATATGCTCATATTGTATTCTGTCATGCAATCGTGATGGTCTGCCTTGCCAAAACTCTACCGTTTCGGGTTTTACAATATAGCCACCCCAATTAGTTGGTCGGGGAACGGTTTTGTTTTTAAATTTTTCAGTATAAAATTCAATTCTTGATTCTAATACAGGGCGATTATGAATAACGCTTGATTGCGGCGAAGCCCAAGCACCAATCTGGCTTTCACGAGGGCGGCTATTAAAATATTCGTCGCTTTCCTCATCACTTATTTTTTGTGCAATGCCTTCAATTCTAACTTGTCTTTCTAATTCTTTCCAATGAAATGCAATTGAAACATTGTT